>NZ_JCALCE010000045.1:0-39366 GCF_059812195.1 Mycobacterium sp. NGS68
ATTTCCACCGGAAATGGGGGCTTTTACGTCTGCTCGCGCAGGAAAACTCAGCCCTTGCGGGCCTTGATGGCGTCGGTCAGCTGCGGCGCCACCTTGAACAGGTCGCCGACCACGCCGTAGTCGGCGATCTCGAAGATCGGCGCTTCCTCGTCCTTGTTCACCGCGACGATCGTCTTGGACGTCTGCATGCCGGCGCGGTGCTGGATCGCCCCGGAGATGCCCAGCGCGATGTAGAGCTGCGGCGACACGGTCTTACCGGTCTGGCCCACCTGGAACTGGCCCGGGTAGTAGCCGGAGTCCACCGCGGCCCGCGACGCGCCGACGGCGGCACCCAGCGAGTCGGCCAGCGCCTCGACCACGGAGAAGTTCTCCGCGCTGCCCACGCCACGACCGCCGGACACCACGACGGTGGCCTCGGTCAGTTCCGGGCGGTCACCCGCGACCGCGGGCTCCCGCGAGGTGACCTTGGTGGCATTCTCGGCGGGCTCGGGAACGTCGACGCTGACCTGCTCGCCCGCGCCGTCGGCCGGCTCGGCCTCGACGGCACCGGCGCGCACGGTGATCACCGGGGTGTCGCCGTTGGCCTGCGCATCGACGGTGAACGCGCCACCGAAGATGGAGTGGACGCCCACGGCGCCCTCTTTGACCTCGACGACGTCGACCAGCAGGCCGGACCCGATCCGGGCGGCGAGCCGGCCCGCGATCTCCTTGCCGTCGGCGGTGGCCGCCAGCAGCACCGCGGCCGGGGCCGACGATTCGGCCAGCCCGGCCAGCACGTCGACCACCGGGGTGAGCAGGTAGTTGTCGACGACGTCTGACTCGGCGACGTAGATCTTGGCGGCACCGGCCGCCTTCAGCCCGTCGATCAGCGGCTCGGCGGTGCCCGGGCCGCCGAGCACGACGGCCGCCGGCTCGCCCAGCGTGCGGGCGGCGGTGATCAATTCGGAGGTGACCTTCTTCAGGGCGCCGTCGGCGTGCTCGACGAGCACAAGTACTTCAGCCATGAGTGATTCGCTCTTCTCGTCCGTGGGTGGGTACTAGATGATCTTCTGAGCGACCAAGTACTGCGCGACCTGATTGCCGCCTTCGCCCTCGTCGGTGACCTTCTCACCGGCGGTCTTGGGCGGCTTCGGCGTCGACGACAGCACCGTCGACCCGGCGTTGGCCAGCCCGACCTCGTCGGCTTCGACTCCGATCTCGGCCAGGGTCAGCACCGTGACCTCCTTCTTCTTGGCGGCCATGATGCCTTTGAAGGACGGGAAGCGCGGCTCGTTGATCTTCTCGTTGACGCTCACCACCGCGGGCAGCGAGGCCTCGAGCGCGAAGACGCCGTCGTCGGTCTCCCGCTCGCCGGTGACCTTGCCGTTCTCGACGGTCAGCTTGCGCAAGTGGGTGAGCTGCGGCAGGCCCAGGTACTCGGCGATGATGGCCGGCACGGCGCCGCCGGTTCCGTCGGTGGCCTCATTGCCGGCGATCACCAGCTCGGTGCCCTCGATGGTGCCCAGCGCGCGGGCCAGCGCCCATCCGGTCTGGATGACGTCCGAGCCGTGCAGGCCGTCGTCCTTGAGGTGGACGGCCTTGTCGGCGCCCATCGACAGCGCCTTGCGGATCGCCTCGGTGGCACGCTCGGGGCCCGCGGTCAGCACGGTGACCGAACCCTCGACACCGTCGGCGGCCTCCCGCTCGCGGATCTGCAACGCCTCTTCCACCGCGCGCTCGTTGATTTCGTCCAGCACGGCGTCGGCGGCCTCGCGGTCCAGCGTGTAATCGCCGTCGGTCAGCTTGCGCTCCGACCAGGTGTCTGGGACCTGCTTGATCAGGACCACGATGTTCGTCATGGTTGTGGTTCGTCCTCCTCGAAAGACGTCCCGCAGCGGGAGGCTGCGGGACCCGGGTCAGGCATTCAGCAACCGCACGGCCGTGTTACTAACGGGTAACTTCGCGCGGACTGCATTCACACCATAGCTGGTAGGGGTACACGTTCCTGCGCCCGGATCCGGTGCCAGGTTCGCGAATCGCGCGGTACGGGCTAGCCTGCCTATCTAATGAACGCATTCGTTCCCGACGTTCCCGACCAGTTCGCCGACGGCACCGTGCCGCCGGCCGATTCGGTGCTGACGCTGACGGGCGAGCGCACCATCCCCGACCTGGACATCGAGAACTACTGGTTTCGCCGCCACGAGGTGGTCTACCAGCGGCTGGCGCTCCGCTGCGCCGGTCGTGAGGTGCTGGAGGCAGGCTGCGGCGAGGGCTATGGCGCCGACCTGATCGCCGACGTGGCCAGCCGCGTCGTCGCCGTCGACTACGACGAGTCCGCCGTGGCCCACGTCCGCAGCCGCTACCCCCGCGTGCAGGTGACCCAGGCCAACCTGGCCGAGCTGCCACTGCCCGATGCGTCGGTGGACGTGGTGGTGAATTTCCAGGTCATCGAGCATCTGTGGGACCAGGGGCAGTTCGTGCGGGAGTGCCGCCGGGTGCTGCGGCCGTCGGGACTGCTGATGGTGTCCACTCCGAACCGGATCACCTTCTCCCCGGGCCGCGACACCCCGATCAACCCCTTCCACACCCGGGAGCTCAACGCCGACGAGCTCACCGAGCTGCTCCTCGACTCGGGATTCTCCGACGTGCGGATGTACGGACTGTTCCACGGGCCGCGGCTGGCCGAGATGGACGCGCGCCACGGCGGCTCGATCATCGACGCGCAGATCGCCCGCGCGGTGGCCGACGCGCCCTGGTCCCCCGAGCTGATCGCCGACGTCGCGGCGGTGACCACGGCCGACTTCGACCTGGTGGATCGCGCCGACCGCAACATCGACGACAGCCTGGATCTGATCGCGATCGCGGTGCGGCCGTGAACACGTCCGAACACTCCGTGCCGGGAATGTTCACCCTGGTGCTGCACACGCACCTGCCGTGGCTGGCCCACCACGGCCGCTGGCCGGTGGGCGAGGAGTGGCTGTATCAGTCGTGGGCGGCGTCCTATCTGCCGCTGTTGCGGGTGTTGCGCACCCTGGCCGACGAGGATCGCCACCGGCTGGTCACGCTCGGCGTCACGCCCGTGGTGAACGCCCAGCTCGACGATCCGTACTGCCTCGACGGCATGCACCACTGGCTGGCCAACTGGCGGCTGCGGGCGCTCGAAGCCGCCAGCGTGCGGACCATTCCCACGTCGAAATCCGCCGGCTACGCCGCGTGCACGCCGGAGGCGTTGCGCAGCTTCGGCGCCCGCGAATGCGCCGAAGCCGATCAGGCGCTGGACGACTTCGAGACGCTGTGGCGGCACGGCGCCAGCCCGCTGCTGCGCGGCCTCGTCGACGCCGGCACCGTGGAGCTGCTCGGCGGGCCGCTGGCCCACCCGTTTCAGCCGCTGCTCGCGCCGCGGCTGCGCGAGTTCGCGCTGCGCGAGGGCCTGGCCGACGCGGGGCTGCGGCTGGACCACACCCCGACCGGGATCTGGGCGCCCGAATGCGCCTACGCCCCGGGCCTGGAAACGGAGTACGCGGCCGCCGGCGTCTCCCACTTCATGGTCGACGGCCCGTCGCTGCACGGCGACACCGCGCTGGGCCGGCCCGTCGGCGACACCGACGTCATCGCATTCGGGCGGGATCTGCAGGTCAGCTACCGGGTGTGGTCGCCGAAGTCCGGCTACCCGGGCCACGCCGCCTACCGCGACTTCCACACCTACGACCACCTCACGGGCCTCAAGCCGGCCCGGGTCACCGGCCGCAACGTGTCGTCGGAAGACAAGGCGCCGTATGACCCCGAGCGCGCCGACCGCGCGGTCGACGTCCACGTCGCCGACTTCGTCGACGTGGTGCGCAACCGGCTGCTCACGGAGTCCGAGCGCATCGGGCGGCCCGCCCACGTCGTCGCCGCGTTCGACACCGAGCTGTTCGGCCACTGGTGGTATGAGGGGCCGACGTGGCTGGCGCGGGTGCTGCGGGCCCTGCCGGCCGCCGGGGTGCGGGTGGGCACGCTGAGCGACGCGATCGGCGCCGGGTTCGTCGGGCATTCGGTCGAATTGCCGCCCAGCTCTTGGGGTTCCGGCAAGGACTGGCAGGTGTGGGCCGGCGAGAAGGTGGCCGACCTGGTGCAGCTCAACAACGAGGTGGTGGACACCGCGCTGGGCACCGTCGACAAGGCGCTGACCCAGACGGCGTCGCTGGACGGCCCGATCCCCCGCGACCACGTCGCGGACCAGATCCTGCGTGAGACGCTGCTGACCGTGTCCAGCGACTGGCCGTTCATGGTTTCCAAGGACTCCGCCGCCGACTACGCGCGCTACCGCGCCCACCTGCACGCACACGCCACGCGGGAGATCGCGGGGGCGCTGGCGTCGGGCCGGCGCGACAGCGCGCAGCGCCTGGCCGACGGCTGGAACCGCGCCGACGGGCTGTTCGGCGCCCTCGATGCCCGCAGGCTGCCGCGATGATCTGCGCTTGGATTTCGCCCAGCGAGCGCGCACGGATGTATGACGACACGCCGCGGTTGGCGGCATTCTGCGCACGCTCGCGGCGCATTTCACGAGGCCCGCGCGCGTGAAGATCCTGATGGTGTCGTGGGAGTACCCGCCGGTGGTCATCGGCGGACTGGGCCGGCACGTGCATCACCTGTCGACGGCGCTGGCCGCGGCCGGTCACGACGTCGTCGTGCTGTCGCGCCGCCCCACCGGCACCGATCCCAGCACCCACCCGTCGTCCGACGAGGTCAGCGAGGGCGTGCGGGTGATCGCGGCCGCCCAGGACCCGCACGAGTTCACGTTCGGCACCGACATGATGGCCTGGACGTTGGCGATGGGCCACTCGATGATCCGCGCCGGACTGGCAATGGATTTCACTCCCGACGTGGTGCACGCGCACGACTGGCTGGTCGCTCACCCGGCCATCGCGCTAGCCCAGTTCTACGACGTGCCAATAGTATCCACGATCCACGCGACGGAGGCCGGGCGTCATTCGGGCTGGGTGTCCGGGTCGATCAGCCGCCAGGTGCACGCGGTCGAGTCGTGGCTGGTGCGCGAATCCGACTCGCTGATCACGTGTTCGGCGTCGATGGGCGAGGAGATCACCGAGCTGTTCGGGCCCGGCCTGGCGGAGATCACCGTGATCCGCAACGGAATCGACGCGGCGCGCTGGCAGTTCGCGGCCCGCCGGCCGCGCGCCGGTCCGGCCGAGCTGCTCTACCTCGGGCGGCTGGAGTACGAGAAGGGCGTGCACGACGCGATCGCCGCCCTGCCGCGGATCAGGCGCCGACACCCGGGCACCACGCTGACGATCGCCGGCGAAGGCACCCAGCAGGACTGGCTCGTCGAGCAGGCCCGTAAACACCGGGTGCTCAAGGCGACTCGGTTCGTCGGGCATCTCGACCACGCCGAGCTGCTGGCGGTGCTGCACCGGGCCGACGCCGCCGTGCTGCCCAGCCACTACGAGCCGTTCGGGATCGTCGCCCTGGAGGCCGCCGCGGCCGGAACCCCGCTGGTGACGACCAACATCGGCGGCCTGGGCGAGGCGGTGATCAACGGCAAGACCGGCATGTCCTGCCCGCCGCGCGACGTGCCCGCGCTGGCCACGGCGGTGTGCAGCGTGCTCGACGACCCGACCGCCGCGCAGCGCCGCGCCCGCGCGGCACGACGGCGCCTCACCTCCGACTTCGACTGGCAGACAGTGGCTTCCGAGACCGCACAGGTGTACCTCGCGGCCAAGCGCGGCGAGCGGCAGCCCCAGCCGCGACTGCCGATCGTCGAGCACGCGCTGCCGGACCGCTAATCGCCGTTAACCTCGATCTTTCGTGGGGCCGGGCCCGGTCCCCTCGCTTACCCGCGAAGGCGCTCAAAGTTGCGTGAAATTGCCCGTGCGGCCTCGAATTTGGGGACTCTCGCCGCGCTGCCACATTGGTCTCACGAGTCCCCAGGCGCCACAAAAAAGTGGGGATACGGCTTTGCGCCCGCCTCGCAGCGACACCTCGATGCGCATAGGCGGGCGCACGGGCACATGCCTCCCGACCGAGGACGCAGTGTCAGCCGAGGACCAGCCGCTTCTCCCCCGCCAGTTGCCCGACACGCCCTACTCCAGCCCGACGGCCTCCGCGCAGTAGCGCCACAACCGGTCCCGCGCCTCGTCGCTGGAGCGGGTGGAGAACAGATAGTGCTCCGGGCGCCGCCGCCGGTCATGCCAGAACAGTCCGCTCGGCGGCGCGGGGTCGGTGGCGGCCAGCCAGACGGCGGTGTCGGCGCCCTCCTCGGGCGTGCGCAGCAGCGGGCCGGTCAGGGCGCGAAACGCGGGCAGCGCGTCGGACACCCCGGGCGTGTCGGCCCAACCGGGATGCATGGAGTACACGCCCACGCCGGGCCAGCGGCGCGCCAGGATCGGGGTGAACGCCACCTGCATGCGTTTGGTGCGCGCATACGCAATGGCGCCGCGGTAGCGACCGCTGCCGTATTCGGGATCGCCGACGGGCAGCGGCTGGGTGTACATCCCGCCCGAGGACATCAGGATCACCCGCGGATCCCGGGCGGCCCGCAGGACCGGCAGCAGCAACTCGGTCAACAACACCGGGCCCAGCACGTGGGTGGCCAGCGTGAGCTCGTGCCCGTCGCCGGTCTCCGCGCGGTCGGCGGGCAGCACCCCGGCGTTGTGGACCAGCACGTCCAGGCTCGGAACGCGGCCGGTCAGCTCGGCGGCGAAGGCGCGCACGCCGGCCAGGTCGGACACGTCGCACACCTCCACCCGCACGTCGCCGTCGACCTCGGCGCGCGCCCGCTCGCCGCTCTCGCGGTCACGGACGGTCAGCAGCACGGCCGCGCCCAGTTCGGCCAGCCCCGCCGCGATCGCCTTGCCGATGCCGCGGTTGGCGCCGGTGACCAGGGCGGTCCGGCCGGCGAGCGCGTCCGGTGGCGGGTCGTCCGGCCAGCCCAGCTGCCGCAGCCGATACCCGACGCTGGTGTAGCCGGGGACGATCGCGCGATCCAGGGCCGTGTCCAGTAGCGACCGCACTCCGCCGAGAACATTCATACGGCTCACTATTCCCTCTCCCGAGCGGCGGCAAGCACCGGCGTGCGTCGGTAGTGTCGTGAGATGGGGGTGACATATTCCAGCGTGGTCGACGCGCCGCGCGACGAAGTTTTCGCCTGGCACACCAGGCCGGGCGCGTTCACGCGGCTCTCGCCGCCCTGGTCACCGCTGCGGCTGGTCACCGAGGCCGACTCGCTGCGCGACGGGCGCGCCACGCTGGCGCTGCCGGGTGGGCTGCGCTGGGTGGCCCAGCATCAAGCGGATTCCTATGATCCCCCAGGCCGTTTCGCCGACACCGTCGTCAGCGACGGGCTGGCGTCCCTGCCCGCGCGGGTCGCGGTCCCCTGGCGCCACACCCACGATTTCGAGGACGCCGGCGCCGGCCGCACCCGGGTCATCGACCGCGTCGACACGCCGGTGCCCGGCCGGGCGTTGCGGCCGATGTTCGTCTACCGGCACCGCCAGTTGGCCGACGACCTCGCCGCGCACCACTTGGCGGCCGAGCGGGGGCTGACCGCAGCCACGGTCGCGGTCACCGGGTCGTCCGGGCTTGTCGGCTCGGCGCTGACCGCGTTCCTGCGCACCGGCGGACACCGCGTGATCCAGTTGGTTCGCGGCGCCGCGCACGGCGACGACGAGCGGACGTGGGATCCCGACGACCCCGACCCCGACCTGCTGTCCGGCGTCGACGCCGTGATCCACCTGGCGGGCGCCTCGATCGCCGGGCGATTCACGGACAAGCACCGAAACGCGATCCGCGACAGCCGGATTGGGCCGACGCGACGGCTGGCTGAGCTGGTGGCGCGCGGCGGCCCGGGCACGCTGATCTCCGCGTCGGCCATCGGGTACTACGGCTACGACCGCGGCGACGTGACGCTCACCGAGGACGCCGGGCGCGGCGACGGGTTTCTGGCCGACGTCGTCGCCGACTGGGAGGACGCCACGGCCCCGGCGGAGCAGGCCGGGGCGCGGGTGGTGCGGGTGCGCACCGGGATCGTGCAGTCGCCCCGCGGCGGCACGCTGAAGCTGATGCGGCCGCTGTTCAGCGCGGGCCTGGGCGGCCGGCTCGGCGACGGCCGGCAGTGGCTGTCCTGGATCGGGATCGACGACCTGGTGGACGTATATCACCGCGCGCTATGGGACACATCACTGTCCGGCGCCGTGAATGCCGTTGCCCCGCAACCGGTCCGCAACAGCGAGTACACCCACACCCTGGCTCACGTGCTGCGCCGGCCCGCGGTGTTGCCGGTGCCGGGGCTGGGGCCACAGCTCCTGCTCGGCGAGCAGGGCGCCCGCGAACTCGCCCTCGCCAGTCAGCGGGTGCTACCCGGCAGGCTCGGCGATGCCGGGCACCGGTTCCGTCAGCCCGTCCTCGATGAGGCGCTGCGCCATCTGCTCGGCCGGTGACGGCCGGCCCGGCTGCGCTGATAGGCACGCGCCCGTAAATCGGCAAGCCATGCAGGCCCCAGTTCTAACCCGGGCGCCGTGTTGACGACGGGATCGAACGCAACGTCGCCGGTCGTGGGCTCATCGACGACGCCAGTCAACCTAAGCCGGGCCAGCTTCACGAAATCAGCCGTGCCGCAGGCCTGGTCGATCTCGACGTCGATTCCGCCATCCTCGATCCGCTCCCGGACGTTGTCGAGCGACACGCCAAACCCATTGACTTCGCTGATGATTCGAGCTCGCAGCCACCAGTACCTGCCCTGGTAATGCAGCGGCATGAGCGTGCTCATGGATTGTCCCGTCCACGTGACAACCGGCCGCAACGCGAGGGCGCGGCCGAGGACACTCGAGCCCGCCGAGACGAACAGGACGTCCCACCGCGTCGCATCCGTCGGCCCGGTCGGTCCCGCCGTGAATCGGACGGCCAGGCCAATGAAGTCGGGCAGGCCCCCAGGTGTACCAGTGGCTTTCGATACCCGGGCAACGACATCGGTCGACGCGACGGGCAGGCCGCATGCCGCCGGCGCGATACGTTCGGCCACGCCTTCGGCGAGCACACCAACGGGATGGAAGATGGGCTTGCGCCGGATCGCGGATGCCCAACCGAACGGCACGGCGACCAGATCAGAGAGATCAGAAACGTTCACTCGCGCCGGGTTCCCACTCTCGGTCGCGGGAAACAGGCCGGTTCGGCCGTCGCGTGCGGGGTATCCCTGATCAGCGGATGACTTATCCGTGCCCGTTGCCGAAGGGGGAGCACATGGGCGACAAGCAGTTTCGCAAGGGCGACAAGGTGGAATGGCAGAGCCACGGCACCACGGTCCGCGGGACGGTCGAACGCGAGATCACCTCCGACACCAGCTCGGCCGGACGCACGGTGCGCGCCTCCACCGACGAGCCGCAATACAAGGTGCGCAGCGACAAGACCGGCGCCGATGCGGTGCATAAGCCCGGCGCGCTGCGGCACGCGGACTGATCGACTGCACCGAGGGCCCGGTTTGCTGACCGCAGTTGCGCTGCGCGGATAAGCTGGTCGGCGTGTCGCCAAGAAGGATGCGGATAAGTGACCAAGCGCGGCAGTGAGCCGCGTCCCGAACGAGCCGAACTCGAAAAGCTGATGTCGGCCGACCTACGGGCGCTCACCGCGGGGTCTGACCGCATCGGCCGGCACTTCGCCCGCCAGCACGACGTCAGCGGCAGCGATTTTCACGCATTGCTGCACATCATGATCGCCGACACCGCGGGAGCACCCCTGACCTTGGCTCAGTTGCGCCAACGGATGGACATGTCGGCTCCCGCCATCACCTATCTGGTGGACCGCATGATCGACTCCGGGCACATCCGGCGCGAAGCTGACCCGGCCGACCGACGCAAGTCGCTGCTTCGCTATCAGAAGTCGGGCATGGCGTTGGCTCGCGCCTATTTCAATCCGCTTGGGAACGAACTCCGCTCAGCCATCGCCGATCTGGCGGATAGTGATCTGGCCGCCGCGCACCGGGTGTTCACCGCCATGATCGCGGCCATGTCAACGTTCGAGGGCAAAGTATCCGAGGTCGCCGAGCACCCCAAACCGGGCAGAGGCCGGGGTCGTATCGCGCGTTAGACGTGCGGGCCGGGGATGTCACTCAATGACGGGGCCTTCGATAGGCGCGTCGGGAGCGTCGGGCGAACGCGATGGTGACGGCGGGCGCGGCGGGGTTGAGTCGAGGTCAGCTTCACTCGAACTGGCGCGATGCCAAACCTTGTATCCGGCAACGCCGAGAACAGTCGCCGCCACCGCGGCGAGGAGCCACAACGACAGCTGAGCCAGCCACAATCGCCTCTGCACGCGCACCACTTTGCGTTCCGCGCTCGCAATACTTCGCAGTGTGCCGCTGACGTCCACAGTGCCGTAGATACCCCGACCGCTTGCCTTCAAACGTCCTGCGGCTTCCGCAGCGCGTAGTCCGCACCGCTCGCCACGCGACATCATATTCAGTAAGTTAATGTTTAAGATATTGAATGTATCGAGCGGCGTGGCGGCCCCTGACGGTGACGGGTCACCGCGGCTGCTGTCGATGGATTCGCGCGCGTTTAGGAGACCACGTGCAGGGTATGTCGGCGGGTATTCGGTCCATGCGGGTTATGCCGCCGGGAAAGGGGTTTGGGGGCAGATGAGCGCGTTGCCACTAAGGCTCGGCCTGGACCACGCACCCGCGGTGGGGACGATTGTCGGCGACTTCGGCGAGTGGCGCTCGACGATGCAGCGGGCGGTCCTGGACGAGCTGGAGGATTTTGTCACTGCACGCCGAGTAGCCGAGCTGGACGGGGTATGCATCGAACCGGTCGGTGACATTCTGGTGGAGTTCGTCCGCGGCGGGAAATGCCTGCGTTCGACCTTCCTGTACCTGGGCTGGCGCTGCGGCGCGGCGCCCAGCGACGCGGCGGTACGCGCGGCGGCCAGTCTGGAGTTGCTGCACGCGTTCGCGCTCATGCAAGACGACGTGATGGACGACTCGCGGGAACGACGGGGCCGCCCGTCGGCGCACGTTCAATTCGCACGCTGGCATCGCGACAGCGGGTTGTCCGGGTCTGCGCGGCGGTTCGGCGAATCTTCGGCCATCCTGCTCGGCGATCTGTGCCTGATCTGGGCGGAGCAGATGCTGCGCGAAAGCGGTGTTGGGACAACGTGTCTGCAACGGGCATGGTCGCGTTATGACGCGATGCGCACGGAGCTCGCAGTGGGTCAGTTCGGCGATCTGGCGTGCGATGCCCGCCGAATGCCGCCCTTAGCTGCCGTGCTGGACGTGGCGCGGCGCAAATCGGGCAACTACACCGTGCGCCGGCCGCTGGAAATCGGCGCGGCGATGGCCGACTGCGACGAGCGCACAATCTCAGGGCTCGGCTGCTACGGCGCCGCTGTCGGGGAGGCGTTTCAGCTTCGCGACGACCTGCTCGGCGTCTTCGGCTCCCCCGCATCGACCGGCAAGCCCCGCGGTGGAGATCTGCTCGAACGCAAGGCGACCAGCGTCGTCGTGGCAGCCCACCAAATGGCCGATCGGCCCACGCGGGCCGAAATTACCGAACTGATGAACGGCGACATCGATGCGCGTGCGGTGCAACGGTGGACGGAGTTGATCGTCGCGAGCGGGGCTGTGCAGCGCATCGAAGACCACATCAGGCAGTGTGTCGTGGCAGCCCGAAAACACCTGTGCAACATCTCCATTGACGAAACGATGCGCACCGCCCTGACGAACATGGCGTTCGCGTGCACGGAACGGGTGGACTGACCATGCGGACCATCCGCGGTCGCAGTGATCACGTCGTGGTGATCGGCGCGGGACTGGCCGGCCTCGCCGCGGCGCTGCACCTCGCCGGTCGAGGACGCAAGGTAACCGTGCTCGAGCGTCAAGCGTGGCCGGGGGGACGCGCCGGCCGGCTTGATCTCGCGGGCTACCGCATCGACACCGGCCCCACGGTACTGACCATGCCGGACATCATCGACGAGGTATTCGCCGCCGTCGGGGAGACCCGATCGACTCGGCTGGACCTGCTCCCGCTCGACCCGGCCTACCATGCCGTATTCGCCGACGGCAGCGCTCTGGATGTCCATACCGACCCGGACCGAATGATCGGAGCGATCGAGGAATTCGCCGGTCCAGAGCAGGCGGCCGGGTACCGGCGACTGCGCGATTGGCTGAAGCGCCTGTACCGCACCGAGTTCGACGGTTTCATCGCCGCCAACTTCGATTCCCCGCTGTCGCTGCTTACTCCCCAATTGGCTCGACTCGCGGCGATCGGTGGCTTCCGCAAATGGGACCGGATGGTCAAGCGCTACCTCACCGACCCGCGGCTACAGCGCGTATTCACCTTCCAATCGCTGTACGCGGGTGTGGCGCCGAGCGACGCTCTGGCGGTGTACGCCGTCATCGCCTATATGGACACCATTTCGGGAGTGGTGTTTCCGCGCGGCGGGGTCCGGGCGCTGCCCGACGCCCTCGCGGCGGCGGCCGTCGACGCGGGCGTTCGTTTCCGCTACAACGCGCCCGTCACCGGACTGCAAGCCGCCGGCGGTCGCATCAGCGCCGTCTGCACCGACGATCAGCGCATCGCCTGTGACGCGGTGGTGCTCACCACCGAACTGCCACAGACATACGCCCTGCTGGGCAGGAAACCGCGGCGTGCCGTAGCGCTGCGTCCATCGCCGTCGGCGGTCGTGGCTCACGTCGGTTGTCAGGCAGGCGGACCCGAGACGGCCCATCACACGATCTTGTTCGGCGACGCATGGGACCGGACGTTCACCGACATCATCGACGACGGTCGACTGATGCGGGACCCGTCGCTGTTGGTCACCCGACCGACCGCGACCGACGCGACGCTGGCTCCGGCCGGACGCGATCTGCTCTACGTGCTGGCGCCGGCCCCAAACCTGGTCCGCGGCGCCGTCGACTGGGCCGGCATCGGTAAGCCCTACGCGGACACGCTGATTGACTGCGTGCAAGATCGCCTCATGCCTGGTCTGGGCGAGCATGCGGAGTTGCTTGACGTCGTCACACCGGCGGACTGGGCGCGTCAGGGCATGGCGGCGGGCAGCCCGTTCGCGCTCGCCCACACCTTCGGCCAGACCGGCCCCTTTCGGCCGGCCAACATGGTGCGCGGTGTCGAGAATGCGGTGCTCGCCGGATCCTCCACGGTGCCGGGCGTCGGCGTGCCCACCGCGCTGATCTCCGGACGGCTGGCCGCCGACCGCATCACCGGAGTCCACACCCGGCGAGGAACACACCTCGACCTGAAGGCCGGCGTGTCATGATCCGCAGCGAATTGGATGCGGCCGGAATCGACGATCCGCGGCTACGCGACGGATATCGCCGCTGCCGGGCCGTCAACGCCGCCCACGGCCGAACCTTCTTCTTGGCCACTCGGCTGCTCGCCCCCGACCAACGCCCCCCGGTGCACGCGCTCTACGGATTCGCACGCTACGCCGACGACATCCTCGACGACTTCGACCCGAACGTGGACAACGAGATTCGGGCGGCACGGTTGCAACAGCTCTCCGATGAATTCTTCGAAGGCGGTGAACACAGCGCGAATCCCGTGCTGGTAGCGGTTACCCACACCGCCCGCCGATACCAGATCGGTGCCGATCTGTTCGACGATTTCCTGGCGTCGATGCGAATGGACCTCACGATCACCGACTATCCGGACCGCGGGGCCCTCAACCTCTACATGCGTGGCTCCGCGGAAGCAATTGGCCTCCAACTGCTTCCGATACTGGGCACGGTGGCCACCACCGAGGAAGCCGCGCCTTACGCGGCGGCGCTCGGCAGAGCCTTTCAGCTCACCAACTTTCTGCGCGACGTCGACGAGGATCTGCTGCGCCACCGGGTGTATCTGCCCGCCGACGAATTGGCCGTCCACGGCGTAGATCGGGACCTGCTGGAGTGGTGTCAGATGCACCGACGCACCGATCCCCGGGTCCGGCAAGCCCTTGCGGCTCAGCATGAAATCGCGCGGGATACTTACCGGTTCGCGGCGTCCGGTATCGACATGCTGGCGCCGCGCTCGCGGCCCTGCGTCGCCACTGCGGCGGCACTGTATGCCGAAATACTCGACTGCATTGAGGCGAGCGACTTCGCGGTCTTCAGTCACCGGGCGACCGTCGGCAAAGCCCGACGGCTGCAGGTGGCGGGCGTCGGACTGGTGCGGGCATGGCGAGCACGGAACGCGGCCGCATGAGCGATCGGTGGCAATACCTGTCGGTGCTGGCCGCATGCCTCGCGATCACCGCGCCACTCGAGTTCTTCGGCGCCGGCGTCTACCGCCGATGGCGTCGGGCGGCTGCGGCGATCCTGCCAATCGCCCTGCTGTTCTTGGTCTGGGACGAGATTGCCGTCGCCGCACGTGTGTGGACCTATAACGGCGCCTACATCACGGGGCTGAGCATCCCGTTCGACATCCCGATCGAAGAGGCCCTGTTCTTCCTCGTCATTCCGATCTGCGCGCTGCTCACCTACAACGCGGTGAGCACCATCCTCGACAGGTTCAAGCACCGATGAACGGGCTGGGCTACACGGCACCGGCCGCGGCGGCCGTCGTGATCGTGTGCGCCCTCGAGCTGACGGTGCTGCGCACCGGGCTGTTTCGGCGCCCGGCCTACTGGCTGTCGATGCTGATCGTGCTCGGCTTCCAGATCCCGGTCGACGGCTGGCTGACGAAGCTGAGCGCGCCGGTTGTCAGCTACGACGAACGTCAGATCACCGGTCTACGGTTTCCGTTCGACATACCGATCGAGGATTTCCTGTTCGGCTTCGCCCTGGCCACTTCCGTGCTGCTGCTGTGGGAACGGCATCATGCGCGTCGATGAGGCACGCCCGCCTCGGGGCGATCTGTCGGCCGCCTTCGACGCCGGCGCCAGCGCGTACGACCGGTTGGTGGGTGCCAGTCCGGGTTATCACGAAGACCTGCAGCTCTCGGCACGCCGGATGCGAATACCGTCGCGCGGCAAGGGTTTGCGGCTGCTCGACGCCGGCTGCGGGACCGGCGCGTCGACCGCCGCGCTGCTCGCCTGCGCCCCGGAAGCCGAAATCATCGCGGTGGACGCCTCACCGCGGATGCTTGGCGAGGCCGTCGCCAAGCAATGGCCCGCATCTGTGCGGTTCGTCAATACCGCCGTGGAACAGCTGGACCAACACGGCATCACCGGCCCATTCGACGGCATCTTGGCGGCCTACCTGGTGCGCAACCTGGCCGACCGGGACACGCAATTGCGGCGCTTCCGCACCCTGCTGCGCCAAGGCGGCACGCTGGCCGTACACGAGTACTCCGTCCGCGATTCCCCTGCCGCAACGCGACTCTGGCACGCCGTCTGCTGGGGCATCATCATCCCGGCCGGCTGGCGGCACACCCGCGACACCGCCCTGTACCGGTACCTGTGGCGCAGCGTCCTGGCGTTCGACGGCGCGGCACAGTTCCGGGGCCGCCTTGCCGACGCCGGGTTCACCGCGGTGCACAGCGAAACGATGCCCGGCTGGCGGCGCAACCTGGTGCACACATTCCTTGCGGACGCGCCATGACCGATCGTCGTCGCCAAACCTACCCGGCCTCAGCGGGATTGCCGGACGCCCGTGCGCTGTCCGGTCGCCCGCGGGTGATCGTGGTCGGTGGCGGTATCGCCGGGCTGACAGCGGCGACCGGCCTGGCCGAACGCGGTGTCGCGGTGGAGGTTATCGAACGCGAAGAGTACCTCGGCGGCCGCGTCGGCGGCTGGACGGAGCAGCACGACGGTCAACAGCTGTCGATGAATCGCGGCTTTCACGCATTCTTCCGCCAGTACTACAACCTGCGGGCGCTGCTGGGGCGGATCGATCCGCAGTTGCGCATGCTCACCCCGGTCGAAGACTATCCGTTGATCGACGGTGCCGGCCGGCGTGACAGCTTCCGCGGGCTACCCCGCACTCCACCGTGGAACGCGCTTGCGTTCGCGGCGCGCAGCCCGACTTTTCGGCTTCGCGACTTCCCGCATCTCGACGCCGGCGCGGCCGCCCCCCTGGCCGCGGTGTCGGTCCCGGAAATCTATGAACGGCTCGATCACCTCGACGCGGAAACGTTTCTGAAGAGCATCCGCTTTCCCGAGGCCGCGCGGCATCTCGCGTTCGAGGTGTTCTCCCGCAGCTTCTTCGCCGATCCGGCGCAGCTGTCGGCCGCGGAGTTGGCGACCATGTTCCACATCTACTTCCTGGGCTCCAGCGAGGGCCTCATCTTCGATGTCCCCACCGCGAACTACGACACCGCCCTGTGGGAACCGCTGCGGCGCTACCTCGAAACCCGGGACGTACGGCTTGCACTCGGCGTCAGCGCAGTCCGCATCGAGCAGGGTTCGGACGGATTCCGCGTCCACGTCGATTCGGCGGAAACCCTTGCGGCAGAAGCGGTAATACTTGCCACCGACATCGCCGGACTGCAGCGGATCGTCGCGGCATCGCCCGGCTTGGGTGACGACGACTGGCGCGACCGGATCGCGAAGATGCGCACCGCGCCACCGTTTGCGGTTCATCGTCTGTGGCTCGACCGCGCCGTCGCGAGTCACCGCCCCGCGTTCCTGGGCACCGCCGGCCACCCGCCGCTCGACAACATCAGCGTCCCGCAGCGCTACGAGCGCGAAGCCGCTCAGTGGGCTCAGACGCACCGCGGTTCGGTCGTCGAATTGCATTCCTACGCCCTCGAAACCGCTCCGTCGCGCACGGCGGCGACTTGCCGGCTCCACCAGCTCTACCCCGAGACAGCTGCGGCGCGGCCCGTGCACCACCGGCTGCTGCAACGCGCCGACTGCCCACTGTTCGCACCGGGAACATATGTGCAGCGGCCCGGCGTGGTTACGCCCCACCCCGCGCTGTTGCTGGCGGGCGACGCCATCCGAATCGACCTACCCGTGGCGCTCATGGAACGTGCGGCAACCACCGGCTGGACCGCCGCCAACCACTTGCTGCGACGCTGGGGCCTCGCCGGTCACACATTGCACACGGTTCCCAACCGCGGACGATCGACGCTGCTGAGATGGCTCGCCACGCGCGAAAGGTTCGGTCCATCATGACTATTCGCGAGCAACTTCGGCAACGCTGGCCCAAGGACTGGCCGTTGCAGGTCGTGCCGCGCACGTCCTGGGCGGGGCAGGCCCCGACCTATCGCGACGCGCAACCGTCAGTCATCAACGCCGCGCTACAGCGCTGTCAGCAGCGGACCACCGGCAACTGGTACGCGTTCGCGGCAAGCCGTTCGGTCAAGGCGGGCAAACCGTTCGGCGCCACAGTCGCCGGAGAAGAGATCATCGCCTGGCGCGATCGGGAGGGCCTACTGCGCGTCGGGCCGCGCAGTTGTCCGCACCTGGGCGCTGACCTCGCCACCGGTACCGTGCACGCCGGCACATTGATCTGTCGCTGGCACGGACTCGCCTTGGACGGTAAGACATGCGAATTGGGGTGGAAGCCGTTCCCTGGCCACGACGACGGCGTCCTGGCGTGGGTGCGCCTGGACCGCGTGGGCGGCGAAGAGCCGTTGACGCGACCGGTGATCCCGGCCAGACCAATCGGTAACACCGTCGCCGCGGTCACCCGCGTCGTCGGCGTATGCGAGCCGGCCGACATCATCGCTAACCGGCTCGATCCATGGCACGGCGCGTGGTTTCACCCCTATTCGTTCACCCGGCTCACAGTGCTTGCGACGCCTACCGAAGACGCCGATCGGTTCGTGGTCGCGGTAACTTTCCGCATCGGCCGCTTAGGCGTACCGGTCATCGCGGAATTCCACTGTCCGGAAGCGCGCACCATCGTGATGCGCATCGTGGAGGGCGAGGGAGCCGGCAGCGTCGTCGAAACCCACGCCACCCCGATCGGTTTGGGGTCCGATAGCCGCGCGCGTACCAGTGTGCTCGAAGCGACGATCGCATACTCCGACCGTCCTGGCTTCGAGCGGGCACGGCAGGTGGCGCCCATCATTTCACCGCTGATGCGCTATGCGGCCGCCAGGCTCTGGCGCGACGACCTCGCCTACGCCGAGCGCCGATATCATCTGCGCCGCGGGCGATCCACTCCCACAACCGGGTTCGACCGAGCGTGAGCGCGGCATGTATTTCGCCGCCCTAGTCGTGACCGTTGGCACTCACCTCGCTTACCTCATCTACGTGCCCAGCGGGGGCTTCCTCGCACTGCGCTGGCCGCGGACCATAGTGCTTCACATCCCGGCCGTCGTATGGGGCGTCGCCGTGGTCAGCCTGGACCTGCCATGCCCGTTGACGTCGCTGGAAAGGTCGCTGCGTGCCCGCGCGAACATGGCTCCGTTGCCGACGGCTGGCTTTGTGGACCGCTACCTCACCGGCGTCCTCGTTCCGCGTGGGCGAACCGGCGCGGCGCAAACCGCGGCCTTCGCCGCGGCCGCCATCTCCTGGGGGCTGTTGGGCGCGCGGGCCTACGTCGCGAGTGCGCGCCGTGGCGATCGCGAGACTTGAACCGGTGCGCCCGGCGGGTCGTCGCCGCCGTTTTAAGTGTCGCGGGTCGCGCTGCTAGGACCGATTAGGGCGAGACCCGCTGCGCCCAGGACCGCCGAGAGCGAGCGGCCCCAAAATTGCGAAAAAGGCCCAAATTGCCTGCAATTTGCGGCCGCTCACGGCTCACACCGTCAATTTGAGGCCCGTCGCGGCCGAGCGGACAGGGCACCGGCAACGTCGGCCGAGAGCAGGCGCTGCTCGATGAGGTCGACGCCACGGGCCACGCCGCCCGTCGCGGCGAAACCCGCAGCGACCTTCCGCGCACCGTCGGCCATCGTCAGCGCCCGCTGAACCGCGACGCGGAGCCGATCAGCGGTGAGCCTCTTCGCGGGCAACCGGGTGCCGCAACCGGCGACCTCGACGCGACGTGCGACCTCAGCCTGATCGCGGGCGAAAGGCACCACGCACACCGGGATGCCACGATCGAGAGCCTTCACTGTGGTGCCCATCCCCCCGTGGCCGATGACGCAGGTCGCGCGGTCGAGCACCACACCATGAGGGACGAACCGGCGCACCGTGGCGTTGGGCGGCGGGCGCAGCCCGCGCGGTACACCGGCCGGGAATGTGGCCACGACATGGACCGGCTCGTCCGCCAAGGCGCGCAACGCGACATGGCCCAGCTCGCCATCGGCTTGCGCGATCGAAGACGTGTTGACCAGCAGGATGGGTCGATCGATGGCGGCCAGCCAGTCGGGGACTGCCGCCGTAGTCGGCTCAAATGCGCACGCACCGATGAACTGCACCGCGTCGCCCCAGTCCGGATGCGGGTATTCGAACGGCTCACCGCCGACCGCCAGCAGCAGCGGTGCCCGGCGCATCAGCCCGTCCACGGAGCCAACGAGCGGGACGTCGAGTTCCGCGCGAATACCGTTGATTCGTGGCACTATTCGGCGGTCGAAAAGATGGCTCACCACGGGCCGCATGGACGCATCGCGGACACCGCCGACAACTCCGGCACGTGGGCGTAGCCCTGGCCCAAACGGCGGCGCCGCCCGCGACCTCAGGTACGGCGTAAAGGGAGAAAACACCAGCCATGCGACATCGCTGGCATCGGCGACGGATATGGCTCCCCAACAGTTGGCGTCGACGATGACCACGTCGGGCCGCAGCCGTGTGATGGCGCGCCGCAGATCGTCGACCTCGATAGCCGCGCGGCGGCACAGCACGTCGATCGACATCTTCAAGACATCTAATGCATTGCGCGCCAGCCAATCCTGTCCGACGATAGCCTCGATCCGCGGGTCGACGGCCTCGGCGTGCACGCCGATCCCGCGCATGGTGGCGACCTCGCTGGCCATAGTGCGCAAGTGAACCTGGTGACCCCGGCCGACCAGCTCGCGCAGCAACGCACCAAGCGGATAGACATGGCCCAGCGCCGGCGACCCGTAAGCCAGAATGACTGCCATGTGCCTCAGCGCGTCGGTGTCGCGCCCAAGTCGTGCAGTGCCCGCAGATCCGGTGCGCCGCTGCCGTGCAGGCAGATGCGCAGCTCGTCGATGAATCGCTGCAGCCACGTGGTCACCGCGGCGGCCGACTCGATCGCGGCGGACAGCAGCGGTTGCGCGACCGCCACCACGTCGGCACCCAGAGCGATCGCTTTGGCGGCGTCCATGCCCGTTCGAATTCCGCCGGAGGCCACCAACGGTATGTGCGGCAGCGCCCGACGCACCTCCAAGACCGCTTGCGCGGTGGGTATTCCCCAGTCGGCCAAGGCCGGATAGCGCACTTCTCCGTACCGGACCAACTGCTCGACTCTCGACCACGAGGTGCCACCGGCGCCCGCGACATCGATGGCCGCCACCGGCGATTCACCCGATACCCGCAACAGTTCACCAACCGCGGCAGCGCCGATGCCGTGGCCTACCTCCTTCAGCAGTATCGGATATTCCAGGACGCTCGCCACGTCGTGCAGCCGGTCCAACGAACCGCCGAAGTCCGTATCACCGCCGCGCTGCATTGCCTCCTGCAATGGATTGGTATGCACTGCAAGGGCGTTCGCGCCAATCCGGTCCAGCGCTTGGACTATGTCCGGCGCCGTGTCCTTGGTCAGCTGGGCTAGTCCGATATTGCCGAACAACAACACGTCGGGCGCCACGTCACGCACGGTGAAGCTGGCGGCGGCCCGCTCCCCCAGTTGGCTGTCAAGCATCACCCGTTGCGAGCCGAGCATCATCCCGATGCCGAGGCGCTGCGCGGCGGTGGCCAGGTTGCGGTTGATCACGCCCGACAGCACCGCGCCGCCGGTCATGGCGCCGACGAGAATCGGCGCCCGCAACCTTGCACCGAGAAACTCGACGGACAGGTCGATATCGTCGAGGCTGGTCTGGGTCAGGGCGTTGTAGGACAGCCGGTAGCCTTCCAGGCCGGTCGTCAGGTCCTGGTAACTCACGTCGTCTGCGCGGCAGACGTCGATGTGGCGGCGTTTGCGCGTGGTCATCCCGCCCGGGTCAGCCGTCATGAAGCATCAGCGCCTGACCCGAGCAGTTGTCCCGTCGGTCGGCACAATCCGTGCCGGCATGGCCTCTCCCTCCGCGCCGTGGCAGCCATAGCGGTACCCGCCACGCGTCCAGTCAAGCGACATCGCCCGATGAAATGGGTGCAGTTGATGCTTGCGCCGCAGTGCCCCAGCATACCTATAGTTCAGATACCGAACATTTCAGTTGATGAACTAATAGGTTGGGAGCAGGGTAATGCTCGACCCGGTCGATCTAGCTGGCTTTGGGATGGTGCACAGCCGGCTCGGAGTGGCGCTCCGGGCGCGGCAGCAGCAGTCCGTAGCCGTTGGCCCGCAGGCTCAGCCTCAGCTGCACTCCGGCGGTGTTGTGCTGCAGCCACTCGGTGATTGCCGTCCGGTGCTGGGTGGCGCAGCTATTCGCAACACCCAACTGCCGCAACAATTCCGCGGCCGACGTGGGCTGGACCGACTTGCCCAAGGTTCGCACGCTTGTCGAATTGCGCATGTTATCCCCTCCGGATGGCAATCGGTGACGAATTGGGATACGTGTGCAGGCCGGCGATGCGGATCGGCGGCGATGTCGGCCCCTGACCGGGCGCACGGCCGTCGAGGAAGAGCTGCTGCATGACGCCCTGCCAGGACTCCGCCGTCGGAGCCGGACCCGTCGCTCCCTCGAACAACCCGACGATCACGGCGCGGTTGTCACCGGTCAGGGCGTACACCGGTCCGCCGACGTCCCGCGGCTCCGCGGCCACGCCGGTGATCACGAATCGGCCGTTATCCGCCGAGTCGACACGGCCGCAGGTCTGCCCGCTCGCTATCCCGAAGTGGCACACCGACGCTCCCGTCTGGGCCAGCACTCCGGGCGCAGATTGCAGCTGGCGGCCGGTGGGCAGCAGGTCCGAGGCCGTCACACCCTCGTCCAGCCGGATGACCTCGTACTGCAACTCCGGCGCGGCGGCGCCCCCAGCCGCCGGGGCCGCGGTGTTGTGCCGGGCGGAAACCACTGCTCCGAGCACGTTGCCGTACTTGTCGGTCGCGATCGATCCGCCGTCACACTGCCCGGTGGCCACCGCGATCCGCAGCGTGGTTTCGACCATTCCGAGCGTGCACACCGCGTTGCCCTGGTGGATCTCCATGCCGGGGTAGGCGGTGATGCCGGGATCTGCGGACGCCGGCGGCGCGAAACCCGCCAACGCGGCCGAGGCGACCGCCAGCAGGCTCGCTGCCGTGAAGGCTGCCTTCAAGCCTGCCATCGCGCCGCACCGTCCTCGCATCCGTGAAGAATGAGCTCCAAACCTTTTCCGGGCACACATAACATCGCGTTGAGGCAAAAATACCCACTACACACGTGCTCAAAACAAGACAAAAAACGAATATCGAGCTAAAACGCAGAAAATGGAGGCCCACGACGATGCCAAGGCAGGACCAGCATTTTCCATATCGCTACGATCCCCGGGTCGCGCCCCTGTGGCTGCCGTTCCGGTGGGGCCGCCAAGGCGTGACGCTGACCGCCGACGGCCGCTTCGTCGCCCGCTACGGGCCCTTCAAGGTCGACGTCCCGCTGTCGTCGGTGCAGGACGCGCACGTCGCCGGCCCCTACCGGTGGTGGACGGCCGTAGGCCCGCGGTTGTCATTCGTCGACGACGGACTTACGTTTGGCACCAACGCAACTGCCGGGGCCTGTGTCCACTTCGAGCCACGCATTCCCCGGGTGCTCGGCTTTAAGGACCACTCCGCGTTGACCGTCACGGTCGACGATCCCCAAGGGCTGGTCGACGCGCTCAGAAAGGACAGCTAGCCGGTGTGGGATGGTCTCGCGTCGGCCGTGACGGGCCGGCGCTCCTGGATCCTGGGAGGTGCCGCCGTACTGCTGGCCGTCGTCTTCATGGTGCTGGTCGGCGGCAATGCCGCGGCCGGCCAGCCGCCGTCCGAGGTGCCGACCGGCTCGGAGACCGCCCGAGTCGAGACGCTGCTGCGCGGGTTCCCCAACGGCGACCGGGTTCCGCTGATCCTGGTCGTCACCCGCGCCGACGGCGCCGCACTGAACTCCGCCGACGTGGCGGCGGTCGAGCAGGCCCGCGGCCGGATGCAGGCGGGCGCGCAGACCACGCCCACCCCGGATCCGCCGGTCGTGTCCGCCGACGGCAAGGCGGCGATCGGGGTGGTGATGATCGCTTCCGACGCGCCGGGGGTGGCCCTGAAGAACCGGGTCCTGGCGCTGCGCGAAACCGCGCAGCGGGGCATGCCACCCGGCCTTGATGCCCACGTCACCGGCGGCCCGGCGTTCGGCGCCGACATGGCCAACGCGTTCGCCCACGCCGACATCACCCTGCTCGCGGTGACGGCCTCGGTGGTGGCACTGCTGCTGATCGCGACCTACCGGTCGCCGGTGCTATGGCTGGTGCCGCTGCTGGTGATCGCGCTCGCCGACCGCACCGCCGCGTCGGTGGGCACCGCGGTGGCGTCGGCAACCGGGTTGAGCTTCGACGGCGCCACCTCCGGGATCACCAGCGTGCTGGTGTTCGGCGCGGGCACCAACTATGCGCTGCTGTTGATTTCGCGCTACCGCCAAGAGCTCCGGCGATTCGCCGACCACCGCGTCGCCCTGCGCCGCGCAGTGCGCATGGCCGGGCCGGCGATCCTGGCCAGCAACGCGACCGTGGTGCTGGCACTGCTCACCCTGATCCTGGCCGCCAGTCCCAGCACCCGCAGCCTGGGCGCCCTGGCCGCGTGCGGGCTGCTGGTCGCGGCGCTGTCGGTGCTGGTGGTGCTGCCGACGGCGTTGGCGCCGTTCGGGCGTCGGCTGTTCTGGCCGCTGATCCCGCGCGCCGACGGCGCCGACAGCGACGCCTCCGACGCCGCGGAGTCGGGGCCCTGGCACCGCATCGCCGAACGGGTGGCACGGCGCCCCGCCCTGGTCGCGGTGCTCGCCGTCGTGCTGCTGGGAACACTGGCCACCGGCCTCGTGGGCACCAAGATCGGGCTGACGCGCACGGAGCAATTCCGGGTCGAAGCGGACTCGGTAACCGGATTCGACGTCGTCGCCAAGCACTTCCCGGCAGGTTTGACGAACCCGACGGTGGTCGTCGCCGCCACCGCGCGCGCACCGCAGGTGCAGGCGGCCATCGACGCCACCCCCGGCGTCGTCCTGGCTCCCCAAACCGGCCAGTCGGCGTCCGGGCTGACCAAGTGGTCGGTGGTCTTCGACGCGCCGCCGTCGTCGGAAAAGGCCTTCAAAACCGTTGCGAGGCTGCGCAATTCCACGAAAGCCGCCTCTCCTGACGCGCTGGTAGGCGGACCCGACGCGCTCGCACTGGACGTCCGCGACGGCGCGCACCACGACCGGATGCTGCTGATCCCGGCGATCCTGGCCGTCATCCTGGTTGTCCTGTGCGTCCTGCTGCGGTCCGCGCTGGCCCCGCCGACGCTGCTGGCGGCAACCATCCTGGGCGCGCTGGCCGCGCTCGGGCTGGGCGCCTGGGCCAGCCTGCACGTCTTCGGCTTCCCGGCCCTGGACCAGAGCACGCCGCTGTTCGCATTCCTGTTCCTGGCCGCCCTCGGGGTGGACTACACCATCTTCTTGGTGACGCGTGCCCGCGAGGAGGCCCCGGAGCACGGCGCCCGGGACGGCATGATCCGCGCCGTCTCGGCCACCGGCGGCGTAATCACAAGTGCGGGAATCGTGTTGGCCGCGGTGTTCTGCGTCCTCGGGGTGTTGCCGCTGATCGTGATGACCCAGCTGGGCATCATCGTCGGTCTCGGGATTCTGCTCGATACCTTCGTCGTGCGTACGCTGGTGATACCCGCGCTGTTCGCGCTGATCGGCGACCGAATTTGGTGGCCGAACAGCCCCCGCCCGCCCGCCCCGGCCAAATCCGTTGAGTCCAAAGCGGATCTGGCCCAAGTACGCGCCAACGGAGGCCCCGATGAAGAAGTCGACACTGGCCGTCACAACACTGGCCGCCGCCGCGGCGGCCGTTAGCGGCAGCATCGCCAGCCCGCGTCGTGACGCCACCTGGTACGCACGCGTCCGAAAACCGTTCTACCAGCCACCGAGCGTCGCGTTTCCCGTCGTTTGGACCGCCCTGTACGGCGACATCGCGGCCACGTCCGCGGAGGCCATCGACGGGTTCCGGGCGGCCGGCCTCGACGACAAGGCGCGCGGCTACATCGCCGCGCTGGGCACCAACCTGGCGCTCAACGCGGGATGGAGTTGGCTGTTCTTCCGCTACCACAAGCTCGGCGCGTCGGCGCTGGGCGCGGCGGCGCTCACCGTCAGCAGCGCTGACCTGGCCCGGCGGGCCGCCGACGCCAACCCACGCGCCGGTGCCGCGCTGGCGCCGTACCCGCTGTGGTGCGCCTTCGCCACCGTGCTGTCCACCCACATCTGGCGCCTCAATCGGTAATGCCCACCCTGCTGTGGTTCCGCCGCGACCTTCGGCTGCGCGACCACCCCGCCCTGGCGGCCGCCGCTGCGGACGACACGGACGTGCTCGCCTGCTTCGTGCTCGACCCGCGACTGCTGGCATCGTCCGGCCAGCGGCGCGTGCAGTATCTGGGCGACTCGCTGCGGCAGTTGCGCGACGAGCTGGACGGCCGGCTGTTGGTGGTCAGCGGACGGCCCGAGGAGCGAATTCCCGCCATTGCCAATCAGATCGACGCGTCGGCTGTGCACATATCGGAGGATTTCGCGCCGTTCGGGCGGCGCCGCGACGAGCGGGTGCGGGCCGCACTGTGCCCGGTCCCGCTGGTGGCGACGGGGTCGGCGTACCTGCTCTCTCCGGGGCGCGTCTGCAAGGGCGACGGCACGCCCTACAAGGTGTTCACGCCGTTCTTCCGCGCATGGCGCGACATTGGGTGGCGAAAGCCGGCGCACTCCGGCTCCGCGCGCTGGGTCGACCCGGCCGAGTCCGGCGCCGAACAGTGCGAAATCCCTGATCCCGGAGCCACGCTCGCGATCGAGGCCGGCGAGCGGGCGGCGCGCGCGCAGTGGGCGGGGTTCGTCGCCGACGGGCTGGACCGCTACGCCGACGACCGCAACCGCCCTGACCTCGGCGGGACCAGCGGCATGTCGGCGCACCTGAAGTTCGGCACCATCCACCCCCGGAGCATGGTCGCCGACCTGGACCTGCGCCGCACCGGCGCGGAAACATACCTGCGCGAGTTGGCATTTCGCGATTTCTACGCCGCGGTGCTGCACCACTGGCCGGACAGTGGCTGGCACAACTGGAACAGCGACTTCGACGACATCCAGACCGACACCGACGCGCAGGCGAAGCGGCGCTTCGAGGCGTGGAAGGCCGGTCAGACCGGGTTCCCGATCGTCGATGCCGGGATGCGGGAGCTGAGCGCCACCGGCTTCATGCACAACCGGGTACGGATGATCGTCGCGTCGTTCTTGGTCAAGGACCTGCATCTGCCGTGGCAGTGGGGCGCCGGGTGGTTCCTGGACCAGCTCACCGACGGCGACATGGCCAACAACCAGCACGGCTGGCAGTGGTGCGCGGGGTGCGGCACGGACGCGGCGCCGTACTTCCGAGTGTTCAACCCCACCACGCAGGGCGAAAAGTTCGATCCCTCAGGCGATTACGTCCGGCGTTGGGTGCCCGAGCTGGATGCCGAAGAGCCGCAGGGCTATCCGCCGCCGATCGTCGACCACCGTGCCGAGCGCGCCGAAGCGCTGCGCCGCTACCAGAACCTGGGCTGAATATCTGAATTCGCCTACCCGGGACTGACGGGCGTGCAAATATCTCTGCGACCGTTGTCGTGGACCAGCTGCTGCCTCGGGAGGCGCTATGGCTTTGTCGGGGGTTTACCGGATCGTTTCGACGTTGTTGGCCTCGGGTGCCGCCGCCGGGCTGTTGGCCGGCTGCTCGTTTTCGGTCGGCTCGTCGTCGCATGCCGTCGGCAGGAGCGACGTCGAGAGCCAGATCACCTCGAAGATGACCGACGCCGCGGGCAACAAGCCCGATTCGGTGTCCTGCCCCGGCGACCTGCCGGCCAAGGTCGGGGCGCAGCTCAATTGCGACATGAAGGTCAAGGACACCAGCTACAACGTCAATGTGACGGTGACCAGCGTCGACGGCGGCAACGTCAAGTTCGACATGGTGGAGACGGTCGACAAGGACAAGGTCGCCAGCATCATCAGCCGCAAACTTGCTGAGCAGACCGGGAACAAGCCGGATTCGGTGACGTGCCCAGACAACTTGAAGGGCGTGGTCGGCGCGAACCTGCGCTGCCAGCTCAAGGACGGCGGCAAGACCTGGGGCGTTTCGGTGAACGTCACCAGCGTCGACGCCGGCGACGTCAGCTTCGACTTCCAGGTCGACGATCAGCCGTCTTAGCGGCGATCGCCAGCGCTACGGAGTCGGGCGCAGCGGGTCGCCGCCATCGAGGTGTCTAGTGCGACGCCTTCTTGCGCTCGATGTCGGCCAGCGCGGCGGCCAGTTCCGCGCGCTGGGCGGCCGAGCTCTCCCAGGACAGCTTGCGGTTCTTGACCACCTTGGCCGGTGCGCCGACGGCGATCGAATAGTCGGGGATGACGCCGCGCACCACCGCGTGCGAGCCCAGCACGCAGCCCCGTCCGACGGAGGTGCCCCGCAGGATCGTCACCTTGGTCGCGATCCAGGTGTCCGGCCCGATCCGCACCGGCGACTTGACGATGCCCTGGTCCTTGATCGGGATGTTGATGTCGTCCATCCGGTGGTCGAAGTCACAGAGATAGACCCAGTCGGCCATCAGCGCCGAATCGCCGAGCTCGACGTCGAGGTAGCAGTTGATGACGTTGTCGCGGCCGAGCACCACCTTGTCGCCGAACCGCAGCGAGCCCTCGTGCGCGCGAATGGTGTTCTTGTCGCCGATGTGCACCCAGCGGCCGATCTCCAGCTGCGCCAATTCGGGCGTGCAGTGGATCTCCACGTTCTTGCCGAGGAACACCATCCCGCGGGTGATCACGTGCGGGTTGGCCAGCTTGAACCGCAGCAGCCGGTAGTAACGCACCAGGTACCAGGGCGTGTATGCGCGGTTGCGCAGCACCCACTTCAGCGAGGCCAGGGTCAGGAACTTGGCCTGCCGCGGGTCGCGCAGCCGCTGCCCGTACCAGCGGCGGTGAAGCGGTGCGCCCCACATGCTCGTCATGGGCGCAAAGCCTAGTCGGCGGGCCGCGCGACGACGCAATCCGGGGCAGTCGGACGGCCACGGGTTACCCTCACCAGGTGCTTGCGCGACGTCTGCTGACGGCCGGTTTCGTGGCTGTGCTGGTGGTGGCGCTCAGCGGATGCGGCAACACCGACACGTGGGTGGACGCGGCCCCCGCCCTGGGCTGGCCCGCGCAGTACGGCGACGCCGCCAACAGCAGCTACACCGCGACGAGCGGCGCCACCAAGCTGGCCCTGCGGTGGACGCGCTCGGTCAAGGGCAGCCTGGCCGCGGGCCCGGCGCTGGGCACCCGCGGATACCTTGCGCTCAACGCGCAGACCCCCGCCGGATGTTCGCTGATGGAATGGGAGAACAACGCCAACGGCCGGCAACGTTGGTGCGTGCGGCTGATCCAGGGCGGCGGCGTCGGCGGACCGCTGTTCGACGGCTTCGACAACCTCTACGTCGGCCAGCCGGGCGCGATCGACTCGTTTCCGCCGACGCAGTGGACGCGCTGGCGCAAGCCCGTGATCGGGATGCCGACCACCCCGAGGTTCCTGGGCGGCGGGCGGCTGCTGGTCACGACGCACCTGGGACAGGTGCTGGTGTTCGACTCACACCGCGGCGAGGTCGACGGCGCCCCGGTGGATCTGGTGGAGGGCGTGGACCCCAAGGACGCGACGCGCGGGCTGGCCGACTGCGTGCCGGCCAAGGCCGGCTGCCCCGTCGCGGCCGCGCCGGCCTTCTCACCGGCGAGCTCGACGGTGGTGCTGAGCATCTGGCAGCCGGGCGCTGCGGCCGCGGTGCTGGTCGGGCTGAAGTACCACGCGGGGCAGGCGCCGATGCTCACCCGCGAGTGGTCCACCGACGCCGTCAAGGACGGGGTGCTGGCCAGCCCGGTGCTGTCGGCCGACGGGTCGACCGTCTACGTCAACGGCCGTGACCAACGGCTGTGGGCGTTCCACGCCGGCGATGGCAAGACGAAATGGTCGGTGCCGCTGGGGTTCTTGGCGCAGACGCCGCCCGCGGTCACACCGCAGGGCCTGATTGTGTCCGGCGGCGGCCCCGACGCGAAGCTGGTGGCGTTCCGCGACGCCGGTGACCACGCCGATGCGGCCTGGCACCGCGACGACGTCGGCCCGCTGTCGACATCGAGCCTGGCCGGCGGCGGCGCCGGCTACGCCGTCGTCAGCGGCCCGCGCCACGACGACGCGCCCGGGATGTCGCTGCTGGTGTTCGATCCGGCCAACGGGCACACCATCAACAGCTATCCCTTGCCGGCGGCCACCGGATATCCGTTGGGCGTCTCGGTGGCCAACGACCGCCGGGTAGTAACGACGACCAGCGACGGCCAGGTGTACAGCTTCGTGCCGGGTTAAAGCGCCAGCGGCGGGATGGAACTGCGCGGCACCTGGGCCTGCGTCGCGCCGGCGAACGCCGGCAACAGCTCGCCCGGCGTGAAGTAGAAGATCAGCGTGTCGTCGGTGATCGCGAAGTTCTGGTAGTGCGCGGAGTCCAGGCCGGACGACGGCAAGATCGCGGCACCCAGCGCGTTCTGATGCGCGAGCTCGCGCTGCACGATCGGGAAGATGGTGTCCAACGCGTTCGTCCCGGGCGCGAACAGGCTGTCGAACGTGATGGGCTGCCTGGTGCCGAGGTTGTAGTTGAACGCCTTGTACCAGGTGGATGGGCGGGACCCGCCGAGGTCCTGGAAGAACTTGAGCACCACGCTGCGGGTGTTGTGCGGCGGTTGCCCGGCGCTGTGCACCTCGCTGGTGGCGTCCATCTGGTAGGGGTGGTCGCGCGCGCCGGATCCCTCCGCAACGTTGACGAACCCGTCGCGATTCTGGGCGATGTACTCGATCAGCGCCGGGTCGGGGTAGTCGACGGGGAACGCCAAGCTCAGCGTGTACGTCGGCCCGGAGCCATGCAGCCGGCAGGTCTGGTTGGCCTCGACGACGCCGCCCAGGCCGGCGCACGACGGCGGCTCGGCGGCCGCCGGCCAGCCGACCAGAGCCGTGCAAGCCAGCAGCGCGGCCGCTATCAGGTAACGCATCGTCGAGTTGTCCTCAAAGACTCAAGGGGCGCCTGGGATCGCCGCCAGCTTACCGACGCTACCGCGACGGGGAACAAACGAAGACCGTCGCATGACTCGCGGTGCCCGATCCGATGCGAGTGATCACCGCCGACAGGGCACGGTCGCCGCGCAGCCGTAACCGCCGTCGCAGCGCATCCGGATCCACCTGGACACCGCGGACCAGGATTTCGAGCGCGCCGCAGTCCCGCGCCGCCAGCGACTGGCGCAACCGCCGCTCGTCGAACGCCAACTGCTCGAGCACCTCGAACCCCCGCACCCCGTCCGGCAACCGATCCCCCGACAGGTACGCGATGTCGGGGTCGAGCTGCCACAGTCCGTGCCGCGCGCCGTAGTGCCGGACCAGCCCGGCGCGGACCACCGCGCCGTCCGGGTCGACGATCCATCGCCCGACGGGCCGCACCGCGCAGTCGTCGGGCTCGGCGTCGGTGAGCTGCTCGCCCGTGTCGAGCACGCTGGCCCGCCGGCGCACCCGCGCCCCGGCCAGCCCGGCCGACCACAGGCACGCCTCCCGCACCGAGCCGCGGTAGGACGTCAGCTCGATCTCGCCGTCGAAGCCCTGCCGCGCGAGATATTCGAAATCGATTCCGGGAGCACACTTTACGACGAGGTCTCGGTCGCGATAGGTGTCCAGCAGCGGCCCCAGCGCGGGTTGATAGTCGTCCGGGCTGAAACGGCGCCGTCCCCCGGTGCGACGCCCCGGGTCGACGACGACGACCGCGCCCCGGGTGACCGGGCGCAGCGCGTCGGCGCGGCAGAGCACAGCGTCGGGACCCAGGTTGTGGCGCGCCATCGCCAGCCGGACGGGGTCGATGTCGCTGCCCACCGCGCGGATCCCCGCGTCGCGCAGCGCGGCGAGTTCGGTGCCGACGGAACAGGTCGCGTCGTGCACCGCGCCGCCGATTCGGGCCAGCCGCGCCGCCCGGTGCCGAGCCACGGGTGCGGCGGTGGCTTGCTGCAGCGCCTCGTCGGTGTAGAGCCAATCCGTGGACAGCTCCTTGGCCGCGGCCCGGCGGCGCAGCAGCGTCGACTCCACCAGGACCGGCGCCCGGTCGCCGAAGCGGGACCGCACGGCGGCGGTATCGGCAATCCGGGTGGCGTCGGTCAGCGGGAACTCGGCGACCGCTGCCAGTGCCGCGGCGCCCGTTTCCGAGCGCAGGAAGTAGACGTCGTCGGTGCTGAACCTCAGCCCTTGCAACGGATCAGGACGGCTTGACCCCGGTGATCATCACGTTGTAGTACCAGCCCTTGGGCACCACGCGCCGCCAGATGTTGGCGTCCACCCAGCTCAGCGTCTTCCAGCCGGTGAAAGCGAACCTCGCCCAGCCCCAGCCCAGCTTGCCCGGCGGCACCGTCGCCTCGAAGGTGCGCAAGGGCCAGCCGAGCATCGCGGCGGTGAACTCCTCGGTGGCCGTCTGGACCTGCGTGGCACCGGCGTTGGTGGCCATCCGCTCCAGGTCCGCCGGATCGAAGGTGTGCAGGTCGACGACCCACTCCAGGGCGGCGGCGCGCGAGTTCTCGTCGATCTCGGCCTGCGGGCGGCGCCAGCCGCCCAGCCCGGGCAGCTTCACCGCGCGGATGGTGACATTCCACGTCAGGTCCGCGAGCCCGCGGGCGTAGAAATTGCCGACGTTGGTGGGCTCGCCCGCGAAGACGAACCGGCCGCCGGGCTTGAGCACCCGCAGCACCTCGCGCAACGACAGCTCGACGTCGGGAATGTGGTGCAGCACGGCGTGTCCCACGACCAGGTCGAAGGTGTTGTCGTCGTACGGGATGCCCTCGGCGTCGGCAACCCGGCCGTCGATGTCCAGCCCCAGGGACTGCCCGTTGCGGGTGGCGACCTTGACCATGCCGGGCGACAGGTCCGTGGCCGACCCGCGCCGCGCGACCCCGGCCTGGATCAGGTTCAGCAGAAAGAAGCCACTGCCGCAGCCCAGCTCCAGGGCGCGGTCGTAGGGCAGCTCGCGCTGCACATCGTCGGGCACGACTTCGTCGAAGCAGTGCCGCGCGTACTCGACACACCGCTGGTCATACGAGATGGACCACTTCTCGTCGTAGCTCTCGGCTTCCCAGTCGTGGTAGAGGACCTGGGCGAGTTTGCTGTCCTCACGCGCCGCGGCCACCTGTTCGGCGGTGGCGTGCGGGTTGGGCGTTGGGTCAGCGGGGATCTTGGAACTCCTCGTCATGCAGGGCAGCCTAACGGCCGGCCGGATCGCTCGCTTCGGCAGCGTCCTGACCAGCGGCGAACACCTCGGCGTAGCGGCGCCGATCGGCCGCCAGGCGCTCGGCGGGGGCCAGCCCGAAGGAGTCCTCCGAAACCGCGTTGATGGCGGCCTTCGCGGCGGCCAGCGCCGCCGGCGGCCCGACCAGGAAGCGCCGCGCCCACGCGGCGGCGCCGTCGTACACGTCGTCGGGGGCCACCATCTCGTCGATGAGGCCCAGCGCCAGCGCCTCCCTGGCATCGAAGAAGCGCCCGCTGAACACCAGCTCCTTGGCCCGGCTGGCGCCCGTGGCGCGCGTCAGGCGGGCCATGCCGTCGCCGCCGGGGACCAGGCCGGCCAGGATCTCGGTGGCGCCGAACTTCACGTTGTCGCCGCTGACCCGCCAGTCGGCGGCCAGCGCCAGCGTGAGGCCCGCCCCCAGCGCGTATCCGGTGATCGCGGCGACGGTCGGTTTCGGGATGGCCGCGACGGCGTGCATGGCCGCCCGCCGGACGCCGTCGGCCGCCTGCGCCTCCGACGGGCTCAGCGTGCGCAGTTCGGCCATGTCGTCGCCGGCGGAGAAGATGTCGTGGCCGCCGAACAGGATCACCGCGGCGACGTCGTCGCGCCGACCCAGCTCCTCGGCGGCGACGGCGATCTCGCGGTAGACCTGGCGCGTCATCGCGTTCGTCGGCGGTCGTGTGATGAGCAACATGGCCAGGCCGGCGTCCTGGGAGCCGTCGCTGACCATGACGCTGACGAACTCGCTCGCGTCGGTCACAGAGGCCAGCCCATGGCGCCGCCCTTCTTGCGCGCCTCGTGGTAGCGGTCGGAGTCGAAGAACTCGAAAACCCAGTTGTCGCCCCGCTTCTCGAGCAGCGGCTGCACGGTCACGATCTGGCGTTCGACGGCCAGCACGTCGGCGACGGTGCGCCCGGCCAACGAATCCAGCTGGGTCCACGTCGGCGGCAGCAGGACGTTGCGGCCGGCCTCGAAGTCGTCGATGGCGTCCTGCGGCAACGCCCAGCCGGACCGGTCGGATTCGGTGTTCTCGCCGTCGGCGCGCTGGCCCTCGGGCAGGGCCGCGACGAAGAAGTAGGTGTCGTAGCGGCGGGTGCGCTCGGCCTCCGGGGTGACCCAGTTGGCCCACGGCCGCAGCAGATCCGAACGCAACACCAGGTTTTCGGTGCGCAGGAAGTCCGCAAACGACAGCGTCCGGTCGTCCAGGGCGCGGCGGGCGTCGGCGTAGACGGAGGCGTCTTTGACGATGCTGTCGGGGCCGTCGGGGCTGTCGGCCGGTCCGGCGAACAGCACGCCGGACTCCTCGAACGTCTCCCGCGCGGCCGCGCACACCAGCGCCTCGGCCAGGTCGGGTTCGATGCCGAACCGCTGCGCCCACCACTCCGGCGGCGGACCGGCCCAGGCGATCTCGGCGTTGCGGTCGCGGTCGTCGACGCCGCCGCCGGGAAACACCATCGTGCCGGGTGCGAACTCCATCTTCGAGTGCCGGCGCATCAGGAAGACGCCGATGCCCTGCGAGGTGTCGCGGACCAGCATCACGGTCGCAGCGGGCCTGGTCGGCAGGGGCTCTTGGGCGTCGGTCATAGCTGTCTCCGGTGGGCTGCGCGGGTGCGGACCCGCCTGGCGAAATAGCGCCCGTCGACGACGTCCAGCGCGATCGACTGGCCGAACGCGGTGGACAGGTTTTCGGCGGTCAGCACGTCGGACAGCAGGCCCGCGGCAACCACCTCGGCCTCCGACAGCAGCATGCAGTGGCTGAAGCCCGGCGGCACCTCCTCCACGTGGTGGGTGACCAGCACCAGCGCCGGCGCGTCGGGGTCGGCGGCCAGGTCGGTCAGGCGCGCCACCAGCTCCTCGCGGCCGCCGAGGTCCAGGCCGGCGGCGGGCTCGTCGAGCAGCAGTAGCTCCGGGTCTGTCATCAGCGCGCGGGCGATCAGCACGCGCTTGCGTTCGCCTTCCGACAGCGTCCCGTACGTGCGATCGGCCAGATGCTCGGCGCCCAGGCTTTCCAGCATGTCGACGGCGCGGCGGTAGTCGACCTCGTCGTAGCGCTCACGCCAGCGGCCCAGGACCGCGTAGCCCGCCGAGACCACCAGGTCGCGCACCACCTCGTCGCTGGGAATGCGCTGCGCCAGCGCCGACGAACTCAGCCCGATCCGCGCGCGCAGCTCGGACACGTCGACGCGGCCGAGCCGCTCGCCGAGCACGTACGCCACGCCCGACGACGGGTGCTCGGTGGCGGCGGCAATGCGCAGCAGCGACGTCTTGCCTGCGCCGTTGGGGCCGATGATCACCCAGCGTTCGTCGAGTTCGACGGCCCAGTCGACGGGTCCGACCAGTGTGCGGCCTTGCCGTCGCAGGGTGACGCCTCTGAAGTCGATCAGCAGATCGGGGTCGGCGGTTTCAGGGCCGGTTTCGGGCACCCGATCATCGTGCCGCATGGCCCGCGAGCAGCCGGGCACACCCCCCGCGAGTGTGCACTCGCGAGTGCCCCCGCGAGCGTCCCCAAATTCGCGGAATCTGGGCACGGGGCGGGACCGCCGCAAATTCGAGGCCCCTCGCCGCCGGGCGGCGCGCAGCGCCCCGCGAGCGTCCCCAAATTCACGGAATTTCGCCCCGTGGCCGCACATTTGAGGCCGCTCACCGTCTTAGCCGCAAATTTGAGGCCCCTCGCCGCCGGGCGGCGCCGCTCGCCGCAGGGCGACGCCAGGGCAGGCCCCCTACTCCGGCGGGATATCGACGCGGCGGACCACGCCGTCGACGGCGTCGGCGGCTTCGATCTCGCCGCGGGTCACGCCCAGCAGAAACAGCACGGTGTCCAGGTACGGATGGCTCAGCGACGCGTCGGCCACCGCCCGCAGCGCGGGCTTGGCATTGAACGCCACTCCCAGCCCCGCGGCGGCCAGCATGTCGATGTCGTTGGCGCCGTCACCGACCGCGACGGTCTGCTCCATCGACACCCCGACCTGGTCGGCGAAGTCCCGCAGCGCCTTGGCCTTACCGGCCCGGTCGATGATCGTGCCGACGACCCGACCCGTCAGCACGCCGTCGACGATCTCCAGCTCGTTGGCCGCGACGAAGTCCAGCATCAGCTCGTGGGCCAGTGGGTCGATGACCCGCCGGAAGCCGCCGGACACCACGCCACAGTGATAGCCCAGGCGACGCAATGTGCGCAGCGTCGTGCGGGCGCCGGGCATCAACTCGAGCTGCTCGGCGACCTCGTCGAGCACGCTGGCCGGCAGGCCCGCCAGCGTGGCTACGCGCTGCACGAGGGACTCGGCGAAATCCAGCTCACCGCGCATCGCGGCCTCGGTGATCGCCGCGACCTGACCCTGAGCGCCGGCACGGGCGGCCAGCATCTCGATGACCTCGCCCTGAACCAGCGTCGAGTCGACGTCGAACACGATCAGCCGCTTGGCGCGCCGCGCCAGGCCGTACTCCTCGAGCGCCACATCGACCTGCTCGGCGGCGGCGACAGCCGTCAACGCGGTCTGCAGCTGGCCACCGACCCCCGGCGGCACCGAGACGCGCAGCTCCAGCCCGGTGACGGGGTAGTCGGAGACGCCGCGGATGAGGTCGATGTTGACGCCCAGCGACGCCACCTCGCGGGCCAGCGCGGCGAAGGCCTCGGCGGTGATCGGGCGGCCCAGCACCATGATCGTGTGGGTCGACGGCTCCCGGATGATCGGCAGGTCGTCGCTGCGCTCGATCGTGACGTCGAGTCCGACCCCGTGGATCGCGGCCTCGACTTCGGTGCGCAGGGCGCTGCCGTCGGCAACCTCCGGCGCCACCGACACCAGCACGCCCAGCGTCAGACGGCCCCGAATCACCACCTGTTCGACGTTGAGCAGCTCGACCTTGTGCCGCGAAAGCACCTCGAAGAGCGCCGAAGTCACGCCTGGCTGATCCACACCGGTGACGGTGATCAGCACCGACACCTTAGGTGGCGAGTTCACCTGCGGCAGCCGCCGCTACTGATCACTAGTCGAGCGATCCGCTTCGGTCCGCGGCCCGAATCCCTTCGGTGACTCGAGGGCTGTGGCGTGGCGTCCCACGTGCGCCTCGGCGCGGAGGCGTTCCGTCATGTGCGGGTAGTGCAACTCGAACGCCGGACGCTCCGAACGAATCCGGGGCAGCTCGGTGAAGTTGTGCCGCGGCGGCGGGCAACTGGTGGCCCACTCCAGCGAGTTGCCGTAGCCCCACGGGTCGTCGACGGTGACGACCTCGCCGTAGCGCCAGCTCTTGAAGACGTTCCACACGAACGGCAGCATCGACGCGCCCAGGATGAACGCCCCGACGGTCGAGACGACGTTGTAGGGCTGGAACCCGTCGCTGGCCAGGTAGTCCGCGTAGCGCCGCGGCATGCCCAGGTCACCGACCCAGTGCTGCACCAGGAACGTGGTGTGGAAGCCGATGAACGTCAACCAGAAGTGCAGCTTGCCCAGCCGCTCGTCGAGCAGCCGCCCGGTCATCTTCGGGAACCAGAAGTAGAGGCCCGCGAAGGTGGCGAACACGATGGTGCCGAACAACACGTAGTGGAAGTGCGCGACCACGAAGTACGTGTCGGTCACGTGGAAGTCCAGCGGCGGGCTGGCCAGCAGCACGCCGGTCAGGCCGCCCAGCAGGAAGGTGACGACGAAGCCGAGGGAGAAGAGCATCGGCGTCTCGAATGTCAACTGCCCCTTCCACATCGTCCCGATCCAGTTGAAGAACTTGATGCCCGTGGGCACCGCGATCAGGTACGTCATGAACGAGAAGAACGGCAGCAGGATGGCGCCCGTGGCGAACATGTGGTGCGCCCACACCGCGACCGACAATGCCGCGATCGACAGCGTCGCGTAGACCAGCGTGGTGTAGCCGAAGATCGGCTTGCGCGAGAACACCGGGAAGATCTCGGACACGATCCCGAAGAACGGCAGCGCGATGATGTACACCTCGGGGTGACCGAAGAACCAGAACAGGTGCTGCCACAACAGCACTCCGCCGTTGGCCGGGTCGTAGACGTGCGCGCCCAGGTGGCGGTCGGCGGCCAGCCCGAACAGGGCGGCGGTCAGCAGCGGGAACGCGATCAGCACCAGGATCGACGTCACCAGGATGTTCCAGGTGAAGATCGGCATCCGGAACATCGTCATGCCGGGCGCGCGCATGCAGACCACGGTGGTGATCATGTTGACGGCGCCGAGGATGGTGCCCAGACCGGCGACGATCAGGCCCATGATCCACAGGTCGCCGCCCGCGCCGGGCGAATGGATGGCGTCGGTCAGCGGGGTGTAGGCGGTCCAGCCGAAGTCGGCGGCCCCGCCCGGCGTGATGAAGCCGGCCGCCCCCATGAGGGCGCCGAACAGGAACAGCCAGAACGAGAAGGCGTTCAGTCGCGGGAACGCCACGTCGGGCGCGCCGATCTGCAGCGGCAGCACCAGGTTGGCGAAGCCGAACACGATCGGGGTGGCGTAGAACAGCAGCATGATCGTGCCGTGCATGGTGAACAGCTGATTGAACTGCTCATTCGACAGGAACTGCAGTCCGGGAGCAGCCAATTCGGTGCGCATCAACAGCGCCAAGAGCCCACCGATGAAGAAGAACATCATGCACGCGACGCAGTACATGATGCCGATCATCTTGTGATCGGTGGTGGTGATCAGCCTGTAGACCAGGGTCCCTTTGAGGCCCATACGGGCTGGGTACGGGCGTACTGCCTCGAGTTCCCCCCGGGGGGGCGCTTCGGCTGTCAACAGCTCCTCCAAACATCCGGCATCGGACAGGGGCCCAGAAACCAATACTGCCCAGAATCTTAGCCCTCGATCAGGTCTGAGGAAGGGCCGAGTCCTACAAACTGTCGTATTTCCCTTCCCGCCGTTTCGCCGGGCGGGTCCGAGCAGGGCGGATGTTACCGTCGAACGCGTGCTTCTCGGCGGGATGCGACTCGGTCTGACCGCCTTGGCAGCAGCGGCGATGCTGACGTGCAGCGCCTGCGGATCCCACCAGCCGACGCGGTCGTCGCGCTCGGTGCCCACCCCGACGACGCAGATCGCGGGTGCCGGAGTGCTGGGCAACGATCGGCGCGCCGACGACTCGTGCGCGAAGGACGCCGCCGCCCCCGACCCCGGGCCGCCGAACCGGCCGGCGCACAACGCGGCGGGAATCGTTCCCGACGTGGTTCAGGTCCCGACGGACCCCAAGCGGATCGTGGTGCTCTCCGGCGACCAGCTCGACGCCCTGTGCGCGCTGGGGCTGCAGTCGCGCGTGGTCGGCGCCGCGCTGCCCGACGGTGCCTCGGCCGAGCCGTCTTACCTGGGCGGACCGGTGCACGGCATACCGGGCGTGGGCAGCCGCAGCGCTCCCGACCTGGGCGCGATCGAGGCGGCGCATCCCGATCTGATCCTGGGTTCTGCCTCGACGCCCAAGCTGTATCCGCAGCTGGCCGGGATCGCCCCGACGGTGTTCACCGGCGCGCCGGGCGCCGCCTGGCAGGACAATCTGCGCGCGATCGGGGGCGCCGTGGCGCGTGGCGGTGCCGTCGAGGGCCTGCTCAGCGGGTTCGCCGAGCGGGCGGCGCAGATCGGCGCCAAGCACGACGCGGCCCACTTCCAGGCGTCGATCGTGCAGCTGACGGGTGGGACCCTGCGGATCTACGGGGCCGCGAATTTCCCGGCCAGCGTGCTGAGCGCCGTCGGGGTGGACCGGCCTTTGTCGCAGCGATTCACCGACAAGCCGTATATCGAGATCGGCATCACCGATGCCGATCTCGCCCGCAACCCCGACCTGTCGGCCGCCGACGCCGACATCATCTATGTGTCCTGCACGTCGCAGGCGGTCGCGGAGGGCGCCCCGCGTGTCCTGGACAGCGACCCGTGGCGGCGGCTGGGGGCGACCCGCGACAACCGGGTCTTCGTCGTCAACGACGAGATTTGGCACACCGGCCAGGGTCTGATCGCGGCCCGCGGTGTCGTGGACGATCTGCGCTGGGTCAACGCGCCGATCAA
>NZ_JCALCE010000046.1:0-35776 GCF_059812195.1 Mycobacterium sp. NGS68
CTGCGCCTCATCGAAACCCGGGCGCGACCCGACCTCGCCATGATCGAAGCCCCCCTCACATTCGGCACCGACGGCGACGCCTACGACCGCTACGCCCTCTTCGTCGAACTCATGCGCCAACTCCAAGCCTGGAAAACCCCAACAGTGGTGGTGCACAACCTCACCCGCTGCAAATGGGCCACCGGCAAAGGCGGCAAGAGCAGCAAGGAACTCACCACCAAGCAGCACAAACGCGAAGTCATGCTGGCCGTCCGCGCCACATGGAAGCCATGGGCCGCGCACATCACCAACGACGACATCGCCGACGCCCTCAGCCTCGCCGAGATCGGCGCCCGCGGCGCCGGCGACCCCCTCCACTTCCCCGCCGAACCACGCCACATCAGAGCCATGAACAACAGCATCGCGTGGCCCTCAAATTTCTGTGTGAAACCGGAACCGATGCAGGCAGGAGCACTCTGGTGACCGTCGACCCCTACGCCACGGACTTCTGGATCAACAACCCAGCCGCCGCGCGCGCCGGCCTCGGAGCCATCATCAGGCCCGACCCACTGGGGCCGGTGAACAAGATCCTGAGCATCGTCCGCACCGACCTGAACGGCACCCTGACGGTGCTGCGGTCCGCGCTGGCCCCGGTCGACGCCGGCACGGTCATCCGGTTCGGCAAGGGGGTCCTGGAACGCCCCGACGACGACCCGGTGCCGTGGCCGACGATCATCGCGATTCCGTGCTGGTTCATCGAGGTCGACGGCCGCCGCGTCGTGGAAGTCCTCGACTGCGACACCTGGCCAACCCCACCGCCGCCGAAAGTGCCGTGGCACCGCCGCGCACGGCGCGCGCTGGCCCGGCGGGCCCAGGCCGCGGCCGATGCGATCGCGCGGCGCCTGGGCTACGTCCGGATCGGCCACTGCGACTGCGGAGACGACTGGTGAGCGACATCATCGACGAAATCGACGCCCTAGTCGACCAGCAGCTCCAGCAAGAGCCATCGGGCTACGACCACAACCTCAACCAGTCGAAATGCCCACACTGCGGCCAGGACTGGCACGGCCTGAAAATCACCCAGCACATCGCCCTAATGCGCGCCATCGGCGCATATGACGAAAGCTACAGCTACGCCGACGACAGTTCGCCGGTGCTATGCGAGGGATCGGAGTTCATAGGCCCGATGACGCTTGGTCTGCCGTTGGGGTCATCGGCCATCATCACCAGTGGGCCGCAGTGGCTCACAGACCTCATCACCGCCACGATTGCGTTTTGTGGTGCCGTTTATGGAATTCCACGCGGAGAACTCTCGGTGGTGTTAAACGGCCAGGTGATGACGGACAACAGCACAGCGCTCGGCGCCGGCGGAGGCGGTGGCGGGCGGAATGGATTCGGCCGCGGGTTCGCAGCCGATCTCTTCATCCTCGACGAACCGTTCAACCTCCGGGGCCTGGTGGCCGAATGACCCAGTGCCAGGCCTGCACTGCCCCCGCCAGTCTGTTCCTGTGCACCCGCTGCACCAGCGACCTCGCGGCCATGTTTACCGCCCTCGTCACCGGTGAAACCTGGACCGAAACCATCACCGTCCAATCCGGCCGCACCGCCTCCGGCGGCACCTGGCGCGAAGAACGCACCCGCCAACGCCGCGCCCCCGGCATCCTCGAAGACCTCGCCAATGCCGCCATCGGACAAACCCGCTTCAACACCAGCGGCCCAATGCGCGGCCACACCAACAACAACGCCCTCCACGGCGACATGACCCTCGACGAAGCCACTAACGGCCTCAAACCCCAACAACTCCAAAGCCGATACCTCGCCGCCGGCCGCGTCAACCCGCGCGCCAGCCAACTACTCACCGAAATCCGCCAACAACTCCAAACCTGGACCACCCAGGCCGCTAAACACGCCGGCTACACCTACACCCCCCTCAACCCACTCGACACGGCCGCCTACGCCCTCTGGCTCGCCGGCCAAACTCACCACATCGCTCAAACCGCGACCGCCGGAACAACATTCCACCAACTGCAAAACCTGATCCGCCGCGCCCGCAAAGCTGTCGACCGCCGACCAGCACCACGATTCTGCGGCCAATGCGACAAAATGCTCGACCGCAAAATGTGCGGGTACATGCTTTACGCCCACCGTGACGCCATCGAAACCACCTGCCCAAACCCTAAGTGCCGCACAACGCACAACATCGAACAGCTCTACAACCGGTGGCTCGCCTACGTCGATCATTTGATCGTCCCCCGCGAACTGCTCATCGGGAACCAGCGCACTGACAACCCCGAACTGTTCAACACCGGCATCATGGGCTCACTCGGCGAAGAAATCCGGCCCGGGCGTTTCGACCGCTGGATCCGCGAGGGGCACCTCAAACCCGTCCGCTACGTCCGTCCCAACGGCCGCCACGGCTTCTACCGGCGCAGCGACGACGACATCCCCGAATACCGCGTCGGCGACGTCCGAAACGTGCGGAACAAGATGGAGCAGAACCGGCAAGCAGGAAAGGCGAGGGTGGGATAGATGGCCGAGGATTACGAGACTGAGCATGACGCCGAGTTTCGAGATGAGGAATACAACGTCCTTTCGATCGGCCGCATAATCAACAGCGGCGGAATCGAATTCGCAGTAATGGGCTGCGACTCCGCCGCTGCCGTCATCAGCCCCGACAAGATCTGGGACGTCATCGACCACCTGGTCGACATCGCCGGACCACGGGCAACCATCATCGTCGCAACCTGCCGTAGAGGCTGCGGTAGGCCTGTGGCCGGACGGGGCGACAGCTGCGGACTCAACGACTGCAGCTGACCGAACGCACGATTATCGGCGAAAGGTGTAGCCCCCAATGAGAGCAGTTTGCGAGCTGGACGACAGCCGCGTCCAAATAGTCCGTGACGCGCTAGCAGGTATCATCCCGGCCTTCGCGTGGAGCGAAGACCGCGCAGGCCGGGAGGTTATCGACTTCGGCGGTGGCATCGGATACGGCGGAGTGTCAGTAGAAGTTGTCCAGATAGCCCGCGAGGTTCTCGGGGCTCTCGACGTACCCAGAACGACATAAGGGAGCATTCCCGGTAGGGACAACGACGAACTCGCGTCTCGCCGAGAGAGCGAATTGATTAGCTGCCGCGCGTAAAGAAACCTTGACACCGCTGGTGTTTGTAAAGTATCCTTTACACTATGCAGATCGCCGAAAGTGCCCGCAAACACGATGTCTCTGACGAAGACATGCTGCATGCGGTCAAGTTCGCGATCCGCATAATCGAGCAGGAACACGACGGCCAGACCCGTTTGCTCGTCATCGGGCCTGACCGCACCGGCGCCCTGCTCGAAATCGTCGTCGTGACCGATGAGCCCGCGGCCATCATCCACGCCGACACTCTCCGCCCGAAGTTCTACGCCTACCTCCGATAGAAACCAACCCACCCACACCCACACCCCCACCACCACCCCACACCTCAACCACGAAAAGCGACCACCACACCATGACTGCAAAACACCCCACCACCACCAGCGTCGAGGACTGGCTCGACCAGCTCGACGTCAACCCCGCTGACGCGCGCGACGCCACCCACATGCGGCGCATCGCCGCGGCCGCCTCGGCCGTCGCCAACGCCGACGCCGAACTGACCGCCGCCGTCAAAGCCGCCCGCGCCGCTGGCGACTCCTGGGCCATGATCGGCGTCGCCCTCGGCGTCAGCCGCCAGGCCGCCTACCAGCGATTCGGAAAGCTCGACGCATGAGCAGCGTCTTTCACGTCGAGCTCGACATCGCCGTCGACCACCACGACCACACCGCGTTCGTGATCCTCGATGCCCTCGCGGAATACGCGGCCACGCAGCGGTGGCGCGCCGAGGACGCGGCTAACGCCGAGTTCCTGACCGAACTGGCTGAAGCCGCCGATCGGCTACACCGCCTGATCGACGACCAAATGTGCGGTGCGAACGTCCGTGAGGTCTCAGCGTGAGCGCACGTGACAAGCTGGTGGCCACGGTGCGCGAGGCGCTGGCGAGAGAGCTGGCCCTCGACGACACCGCCGACGAGCAGAAGCACACCCAGCGGCTCGCCGAGGTCGCCGTCGGGGCGGTGCTCGACGAGTTCGACGACGCCCTAAGCCGGCTCAGTGAGCAGGACCGCGCCGCGGTAGACAAGATCGCCGCCGAGATCGACCGCGACTAGCTGCGCGGCAAAGCTTCCAGCAGTCTTTCGTCAGGCGCGCGAGCTTCATCGAGCGCCCGGCAGCGCAGCAACTAGGCGCGCCCTCCTGACCAGCGCAAACAACATCTAACCGACCACCCTGTGCTAACCTTTCGACCAGTAAATGGGTGTGCCAACCGCGCCCAAAAACCGATCCCCCCCACGAACGCCGCCCTGCCCACCAGCAGCGCGGCGTTCGTCATTCGACGGGACAAACCACATGATCGTGCTCGGCCTCGTGCTGTTCCTCCTCGGCTACTTCCTCCTAGTGCCCATCCTCGAAACCCTCGGCGTAATCCTGCTCGTCATCGGCGTCGTGCTCTGGATCCTCGGCGGCCTCGGTCGACCCGTCGCCGGCCGCCGCTACTGGTGGTAGCCATGCCCAACCAGCCGACCATCGACATCGTGGCCCGAGGCCTCACAGAAGGCTTCATCCACCCGGGCGACGGCGAGAAGGGAAAGTCCTACGCCGTCGGGCCGTTCCACATGTTCCGCAGCACCGGAAACCCCGAACAAGACGCCTACTTCGCGAACCAAGCCGGATTCGACCGCCCCGACGTCGCCCGAGTCACCGCCGAAGCTATCGACCACACCCTCGAACAAGCAGGCTGGTCGCAGATCCCCACCGCCGAGCTCGAGCGACTCCGCGCCATCGAAGCCGACACCGAACCACGCCGCAACCGCCAGCCCCACTTCCACTGCAACTGCGGCACACCGCTGTTCCGGGCCAACGTCACCGACCTCGACACCGACCAACCCAAGGTCAGCGGACCCAACCTGATCAAAGCCATCCAGCAGCTGCACCCCGAATGCACACTGGGACACCAGCAACCAGAGGGATCGTGATGGACCGCCACCCCGCAACCGTCCACCTGCTGAGCCAGTTCGAGTACTCCCATCTGCCGCAGCACTTGCAAGACGTATCGAGCCAATTCCACGTGCTGGCACAGCAGCTGACTGGAACCCTGCAGGACGGCCCAGAGCTGACCACCGGCCTGCGCAAGCTGATCGAGGCCAAGGACTGCTTCGTGCGCCAGGCCGTCATCGACGCACGCTGATGTCGCACATCCGCATCACCGTCGACGACCGGATCTGGATGGACGCCAACACCCAACACGGCGCCGCCAACCAGATCCCCCAGTTCGCACGACAACTCGGCACCAAACCCGAACCATGGATGAAGGCCGCACTGTTCGCCGTCGCCGAAGCGGCAGCCAACAACCAAGACCTCAACGCCACCGTCACAACCCAGCCCCACGGCTGGACCCTCGCCGTCGACAACACACCCCACCACTACCAAACGACCACCGACATCTGGGGATGATGGCGCCCACCACGACCCGGCGCAAAACCCAGACCGAACTCGGACTCGGCTGGCGACACCGCCAAGCAGCAGCGAACCTACACCTACACCACCAAGACGGCAGCCCATGCAGCAAGTGCGGACAACCAATGTACCGAGACCGCACCCGCAACTGGGACTACAACCCCCACTCCACCAACCCCAACAACGGCAAACTGCACGCCCACCACTCCAAGATGAGCCGAGCAGAATGCATACGCAAAGGACTACCCATCCCACTACCCGACGAGCTGCTCCACGGCACCTGCAACATGCAGCTCGGCGACAGCACCATCCAGCCCGTCAACCTCTACATGCCATGGCCATGGTGACCGAGATACACTGCGCCACAACCACATTGACCCACACGCACAGCAAACGCGCCAACGGCACCGAAAACGCTCTGACCAGCACCGATGCGCCGGCGACATGGCAGCGGCAACCCCCCCGCCCAAAAGATCAGACCCGGGGGGAGGGGCCACGCGTGACGGCCGGGTCGCTCTTTACACACAGAGGGCAAAATTTCGCCGGCCGGGCGCGTGAAGCGGGTTGTGCTGCAACGGTTTTCGCACGCGTGGTTAGTGCCGAATCGCGTTGTGTCGTATGCGATTTCGTGTGTTGTGGCTGCTCGTAAGCGTGTGTCGGCGCCTGATCCCGGGCCGTCGGCGGGTGCGCGCCTGGTTGCGGAGCTCTCGCAGCCTGAGGATCCGTATTCGCTGACGTTTCTGATCGAGCAGGCCGGCCATATCGCGGATTACCTCGAGCGGCTGAATGAGCTGCTGCGCGGTGATCGGCAGTCGTGGGTGGAGCTGAAGATCGGCGCGAAGACGGTGGAGGTGGTGGTGTCGAACGTGTTGGTTCAGCATCGCCAGTTCGCTGAGCAGTTGCGGAAGTTGCTGTTCGAGATTCATCGGCAGCGCGCGGCGCTTCCGGGTGATCCGGATGACGACGACGACCCAACCGCGGTCTAGGCGCCGCGGTTCGTCGTCGCGCTCGGGTCCGCCGCGGCGGCCGGAGTGGGTGGGGTCGTGGCCGCGGCTGCAGGGCCGTCAGGAGCCGGCGTTTGAGTCGCGGCATCCGGGTGATGAGTCCGAGGGCGACAGGTGTGCGCAGTTCGGCCACAATCTGGCGAAGTCGTATCAGACGGCGACGCGTTGCATGCCGTGGCAGTGGTCGACGCTGCGGGGCATTTTGTCGCTGCAGCCGCCGAATGAATATGGCGAGCGGGTCTGGACGCACCGCGATGTGTGCATCGAGGCGACGCGGCAGCAGGGCAAGACGCTGATCGTGGTGCTGCTGATCCTGTTCCACCTGTTCGTGGTGCCATGCCTGGGGCGGGCGCGGCCGTACAAGATCGTCTATACCGCGCAGCGGTGGTCGACGGCCAAGGACGTGTTCACCCGGGTGGTGAAGGTCATCAACCGGGTGCCGTCGTTGAAACGGCGGCTGGCGAAGAATCCGTCAATCCGCGACAACCACGGCCTGATCGAGGTGGCGCTGAAGCGGGACCGGGCGGGCAACGCCACGGTGACGGCGGTGGCGGAGTTCGCGCCGCGGTCGCAGGAGTTCGGTCGTGGCATCACCGAGCTGGACATCCTGTTTCTGGATGAGGCGTACGACATCGATCCGGGGATTGAGAACGACTTGACGGGTGCGCAGTCGGCGGCGCCGAACCCGCAGACGATCTACTTGTCGACGCCGCCGGTGTTCCTGAAGCACCCGAAGTGTCACAGCTTGGCGGATATGCACCGCCTGGGCCATGCGGAGGCGGCGGATCTGTTCTATCAGCTGTTCGCGGCGCCGCGGACGATGTCGCGCGACGATCCGGCGACGTGGGCGCTGGCGCAGCCGTCGTATGGGGTCGCGACGAATGAGCGTGAGATCCGCACGAAGCGTCAGAAGGCCAAAACGGTTGTGAAGCGGGCGATTTTCGATGCTGACTATTGCGGTTGGGGCGACTATCCGCCTCCGGAGCGTGAGGAAGATTCGGAGATTCCGGCCGAGCCGTGGGCCAGGTTGGCGGCCGAGGTGGCGCCGGTGCTGACCGGTTCGCCGGCGGTGGGGCTGGCGCGGGACGCCAGCAGCGGGATATGGCGGATCTCGGCGGCCTGGTACACCGAGGCGGGCCTGGCGCATCTGGAGCTGGGTTACAGCGAGGCCGCGGCAACGCCGTTGGTGGTGCGGGCGGTCGTGGATCTGGTGACGGCGTGGGATCCGGTGGCGGTGGCGATCAAGCGTGGCAGCGATGCGGCGGCGATCGAGGCGGAGCTGATCAAGGCCGGCGTGGAGCCGGTGATGGCGGACGCTGGCACATGGTCGCAGTGGTGTGGGGCGTTCCTGAACGGTTTCAAGGCGGGGAAGTTCTCGCATTGCAACCAGGAGCCGCTGAACGACGGTGTGAGCGCCGCGGTGCGCAAGGAGATACCGGCCGGCGGGTTCGTGTGGGACGAAGCCCAAGCGGGCGGCTACGCGGCGGCGCTGGTGAGCGTGACGCTGGCATACGGGGCGCTGCTGACCTACCAGACGCCGCGCAAACCGGCGGGCTTGCCGCTGACCGACTCGGCCGATGGCGGTGCGGATGTCGCCGATTCGGCCCTCGATGACGAGTTCGATGCCTTGACGGCAGCTTTCTAGCCCCTCGAAAGGAGGGAAAGTGGCTTCTCACAACCAAATTCCCGCCTCGGTGGCTCGCGAGGTCGGGTACGTCAACCCCTATGCGGATCCGCAGCAGAGGCTGACGGACTGGATGATGTGGGACCTCCTCGAAGAGGTCCCGGACCTGATTTATCCGCTGTCGCTGGTCGTCTTTAACCGGATGCCGCGCGATGACGCCCGGGTGTGGTCGCTGCTACGGGCGGTAATGCTGCCGATTCGGCGGGCGAAGTACTGGATCGAGCCGAATGGTGCCCGGGATGCGACGGTGGCGCATGTCGCGGCCGACCTGAGTGTGCCGATCAAGGGCGACAACGGCGGCGACAAGCCAAAAACGCCTGTGGTGCGCGCCCGGCAGCGCGACCGCTTCAGCTGGAAGTCGCATGTGCGGAGCGCGCTGTCGCATCTGCAGTACGGGCACAGCGTGTTCGAGCAGGTATACCGGATCGGCGACGACGGCAAGGCGCATCTGCGGAAATTGGCTCCGCGACCTCAGCGGACGATCGCGAAATGGAAGGTAGACCGCGACGGCGGGCTGATTTCGATCGTCCAGGAGCCGCCGAACGGCGCGATCCTTTCCGGCGACCTCTCAGGGACCGAAATCACGGTCGATCGGCTGGTCGTATACCGGAATGAGCCCGAGGACGGCATTTGGATCGGGCAGAGCCTGCTGCGCGCCCCCTACAAGAACTGGGTGCTCAAAAACGAGCTGATCCGCCTGGAGGCGGTCGCGATCCGACGCAACGGCGTCGGAGTACCGGTTGTGACGGCCCCGCCCGGGGTCGACACCAACCCCCAGAGCCAGGAGATGCTGGCCTGGCTCGAGGTGGCGAAGCGTTACCGGGGCGGCAACACCGCCGGCGTGGCGCTGCCCCCGGGTGCGCTGATGCAGTTGCTCGGCGTCATGGGGCAGCGGGTCGACCCGCGGCCGGCGATCGAATACCACGACAAACAGATCGGGATCGTGGCGCTGCAGCAGTTCCTCAACCTGGAGAAGGGCGGCAGCTACGCGCTCGCCGACGTGCAGCACGACCCGTACGTCCAGGCGGTCCAGGCCGTGCTCGATGACCTGCTCGACGTCGCGAACGAGCATGTTGTCGAGGACCTGGTTGACATCAACTACTCGATCGACGAGAACGCGCCGCTGCTGGTGGCCGACGAGATCGGGTCGGAGCAGGACGCGCACGCCGCGGCGCTGAATCTGCTGGTTCAGGCCGAGCTACTCAAGCCCGATCCGGCGATCCGGGCGTTCATCCGCCAGCACCTCGGAGCCCCGCCGGAGGATCCGGAAACGGACGAAACGGACGACGAGACCGAGGATCCGGCTGTGCCGCAGCAGCTTCCGGTGCAGCAGGTGCCGAAGGCTGCCGGCGCGCGCCGCCAGCCGGGGCCAGGGCAGGGCACGCTGTGGTCGTAGAGGTGCCGAGCACCCCGACGCTCGCGACGATCAAGGGCGTCGAGATCGCATCGGTGGGCTACTGGAACATCAGCAACGCCGAGGATTGGCATCCCAGCGCCGAAGACCTCGCCGCCGCAGTGGCGGCGCTCGATTGCCCGGCGGTGCGGCGGCCGTGCCTGAAGTTCGGGCACACCGGCAACCCGGGCGAGGGCGACCCGGCGATCGGGCTGGTTGACGGTCTGCGGCTGGCCGATGACGGCCAAACGCTCGTCGGCGATTTCGTCGGAGTTCCATCCTGGCTAGCCGACGCCGACGAACAGGGCCAGGCGGTGATCGCCAGCGCATATCCCGATCGATCGGGCGAATTTCAACGGGATTACATCTGCCAGCTCGGGCACCTGCACCCGTTCGTGGTGCACGCGGTGGCGCTGCTGGGACTGATGCGGCCAGGAATCGGCACCCTCGAATCGCTCTACGACCTGTACACCAAAGCACCACAGAAGGAGACAGCTATGGCGAACGCCGCTGTTGCGCTGGCCGCCGGCACGTCGATCGACGACGTGCGACGCGAGTATTACGACGGGCCCGGCAGCAATTGGTACCTGTGGATTCGCGAGATGTTCATCGACCCACCGGAATTGATCGTCCAGAACGACGAGGACGACACGCTGCAGCGGGTGTCCTACACCATCACGGGCGAGGGCCAGGTCGAATTCGGCGACGGTCAGCGCGTGAAAGTCGAGTACGTGAACGCGCGGGCAGCTGTCGGTAAGCCGGTGCTGGCGTTCGCATCTCGCGCTGAAGCTCGCACCCCACAAACCCCCTCTGCCGCCGAGGCCGAGGACACCAATGGAAAGGAGGGCTCTATGCCCACCCTGAAGGAAGGCCTCGCGCAGAAGCTCGGCATCTCCGCCGACGCCGACGACGAGACCACGCTGAAGGCGCTCGACGAGGCTCTGTCCGAGCGGGCCGAGCCCACCGGACAAGCGGACTCCCCCGCCGACGCCGAGCCCACCGCCGAGCAGCTCGTCGCCGCCGCCGCGAAGTCCGGCATGGTGATTGTCGACGCCAAGCAGTGGGAAACCACCGTCACCGCGGCCAAGCAGGGCGCCGAAGCCTACGCCAAGCAGGTCCGCGAAGGCGACCAGACGCTCGTCGAGGCCGCGATCCGCGACGGCAAATTCCCTCCCGCACAGCGCGATCACTACCTCGGCCTGCTCGAGGTGGACCGGGCCCGGACCGCCACGCTGATCGACCAGATGGCCAAGGGGTTCATTCCCACCGCCGAGGTCGGCCACGCGCTGCAGCCCGACGACCCGTCGGTGCCCGACGACCTGAGTTGGTTCGACAGCGCACCAACCGAGCCCGCCTCCGAGCGAAAGGACAGCTGATCATGGCGAACGAAAACGTGGGCGTCTACGAGCCCGGCCGCGACATCACCGGCCGCGCGTCGGCCGCGATCACCGGCAAGCGGTTCCTGAAGATCAGCGGCAACCGATCGAGCGGCAACATCGCGGTCGCTCACGCAGACGCCGCCGGCCGGGTGTGCGGGGTGTCGAAGTACGACGCCGCATCCGGCGACATCGTGGGCGTCGCCCGCGGCAACTCACGCGTCACCTACGTGACCGCCGGCGGCAACATCGCCGCATTCGCAGAGGTGGAGGTCGGGTCCAGCGGCCAGGCCGTTACCAAGTCATCGGGTGTGGCCGTCGGCTACGCCCTCACGGCCGCGACGTCGGGTAACGACGCCGAGATCAGCCTCTACTGAGAAAGGGACCGAGTAGACCATGCCTACTTCACCTGTCACCTACCCGCTTGGCCCGCCGGTCGTCAGCAACACGACCGTCACGGTCGACCTGGCGCTGAAGCAACCGGGCCGGATCACCAAGCGGCTCGCCGACATCACCAAGCGCCGGTTCATCGCCCCGGAGCTGTTCGTGCCGTCAGGCGCGAACACCACGGCCGGGGCGATCATCTACGACACGATCACGATCAATGATCTGTTCATGTCCAAGGACGTCGAGCAGCGCGGGCCTACCGACGAGTACCCGATCGTGTCGAGCGTTCGGCCTCAGCCGAGCGTTGCGAAGTCCGAGGACTGGGGTGGCAAATTCCCGGTCTCGGACCAGGCGGTCAAGCGCAACGACACCATGTACATGACGATCGAGACCCAGAAGCTGGCCAACACGATCGTCCGCAAGGTGAACGAGCGCACCGTCGCGGTCCTCGACGCCGTGATCAGCAGCCTCGGCGGTGCCGGTGTCATCGCCGGGCACGACTGGTCGGATGTGACGCTGACGGGCACCAGCCCCACGCCGAACAACGAGCGGCCGTTCGCCGACATGATCGCCGCGCAGCTCGCCGCCGACATCGAGGAACTCGGCTACGAGTACAACGTGTGGATCATGAACCCGCAGGAAGACGCCAACCTCAAGGTCGCTTACGGCCCGGACTACGCGGCGATTCTGCAGTCGGCGGGCGTGAGCACGTTCGTGTCCAACCGCGTCACGGCCGGCACAGCCTACGCGGCGGTGCGCGGCGGCGTCGGCTTCCTCGACTACGAGGAACAGCTGCAGACCGAGACCTGGCGCGAGGCGAAGAACCGCACCAGCTGGGTCCAGTCGTTCGTCCAGCCCATCATGGGCGTGACCGACCCGTACGCGGTGAAGAAGGTGACGGGCCTTGCCGGCTAACACGATCGAGAAGACAGTCACCGTCGCGCACTGGGAGTACCGCAACCCCGAAGGCAGGCGCCGCCGCGCCTACTTCGGTGACGTGGTGCACCTGACTGCCGAGGAGGTGGAGCGCGGCGAGCGTGCTGGGGTGTTCAACCAGCCGCCCGCCGGGCCCGTCGACCGGCCGCCGTTCAGCGCGCCGGCGTACGCAGAGCAGTTCGCTGCGGCGCTGCGTGGTATCGAGCCACGCACGCCGGAACCGGCCGGGGACGGTGAGATCGCGGTCCTGCACCACGATCTGCAGCCGCCCGTGGCCGCAGAATCGGAACTCGTCGATTCGGAGCCGGAGCGACCCAAACAGGTTTCCCCGAAAGCTGTTTGGGTCGAATTCGCGGTGAACGGTGCTCCCGACGGTCAGCGCCTGACCCAGGACGAGGCTGAGGCGCTGACAAAGGCCGAGCTGATGGAGAGGTACAGCTGATGGGCATCTACAACGTCGTGAAGCCGTGCCTGCTCACCGTCGACGGCCGGTCGGTGCACTACACGCGGCCTCGGGGCCAGGTGGTGGAGGTCGACGACGACCAGGCCGCCGAACTCGTCGAGTCCGGGGCGCTCGTCCCGCACGAGCACGTGCACGCCGCTGTTGAAGGCGAGCCCGCGCCGGAGGACGCCGCCCCCGTGGAGCCGGACGCGGACAACGGAGAAGACCGGCGCCGCGGCCGGCGGCGGACCGATCCGGAGCCCGACGTCGTCACCGAGGGCAGCGGCCCGGAGGCCTAGCCGTGACGGCGCCATTTCTCGACATCGACGCGTTCAAGGCGGAATACCAGGGCACGCTGACGGCCGGCGAATCCACCACCGCCGGCCGTCTGCTGCAGGTGGTCTCGGACAACATCCGCAGCCAAAAGCCAGACGTCAACGAAGACGCGGCCAAGCAGGTGGTGTTCGAGGTCGTCCGGGACGCGGCGATGTACGGCGGGCTGGAGCGGTTGTCGAGCTTCCAGAACACCACCAGCCGCCGTACCGAGGCTGGCACATTCGACGCCGCGATGAAGGTGGTCGACGACTACCTGAGCAACCGCCATAAGCAGCTGCTGGGAATTCCTCTGGTGGCCGCCCCGGCGTTCAACTTCCCCGAATACGACTACTAAGTCGATGAGCCTGTTCCGGATCGGTGATCAGCGCGTCGGCATCGTGAGCGACGTCCAGCAGCTCGACGGTGACGGCCGGCCAGTGGTCAGCGAGTTCATGGAGCCCGACGCCACGCCGCACGTGGATTTGGTCGACGGCTGCTGCATCGAAGTGCAGTCCATGAGCGATGTGAAAGGGCTGACGACGTCGACCGTCGAGGTCGCGGTGATCATCATGCCTGAGGTGGACGGCCGGGTGCCCCTGGTCGACGGGGACGGCGAGCCAGCGGGGTTCAAGCCGGTTTCGGAGATCAAGTCGAGCATGTGGCTGATCGATGTCGAGCTGAATCGCAGCTACGTGTTGACCAATGATGCTGTGCTGCAACGTGGTCGAGTTTCGCACGTCGAGTGCTTGTGTGAGCACCAGGAGGCCTGAGTGGCCTCGGAACTGGAGAAGCTGATTCCCGACCTCGACCGGCAGCTCAAGGCTGACGCCGTGGTCAACGCGCAGATCGACCTCTTCATGGAAAACGAGGTCGTTCCCGAGTGGAAAGAGCTCTCTCCGGTGGACACCGGCGAATACAGGGATTCGATCAAGGTGACGAAGAAGGCTGTCCAGCTCAAAGGCCGGGTCTCCGCTACCGATGAGAAGGCGAACCTGATCGAGTTCGGCACGGAGGACACGCCGGAGTTCGCGCCGCGCGCGAAGATTGAGGCGCGCTTCAACCACCCGGGTCTGCACCGGTGAGTTCGCCGCTGCTCTACCCGCACGCCCCGCCCAACGCTGTGGCGTTCGTGCTCGCCCACCTGCTGCCGGCGGCGAATGGTCCGCTGAATCTGGGGTCGAAGCGGTGGAAAGCCGGTGCGCCGCTGCCGTACTGGATGGTCAACCGGGTCACCGGTAGCGCGGACCTCATCAGCGACTTCCCTGTGGTGCGGGTGCATTCGATCGCCGCGACGGAAACCGAGTGTCAGCACTGGATGGATAGGGCGAACCAGCGCATGTGGGTGCTGGCCGAGGATCCGCTGTACGACGTGGTGATGGCCGACGGCAGCACCGCGAACTGCGAGTGGCTGGAAATCCGGGAAGTCTCGCGCCCGGATCCCCCGCCGTATTCGTCGGTGATGGGCACCGACCCGGCGTCGGCCGTGGTGTCCCGCCTGGTCACTGAATACGGACTCGGCCTGAAGTTCGTCTGACCCCCCAATTTGTTCTCGCGTGGCAAGCCCGCGCGCGGCAATCGCGCCTGAATTGTTCTCTGGCGCTTCACATCCCGTGAAAGGAAAACACCTATGTCACAACCGGCTACCGGTGTGAGCTTCAAGGCCGCCGGGCTTGCTTACCTCAACTCGCTGCTGGTGCTGCGTGGTGGGCGCTGGTCGGTCGCAGCCCGCGACTACGACGGCGTGAACACCAACATCAGCCCCGGATCGGCGTTCGTCGCCCCGATGGCGGTCGACGGCAAGTGGCGCGACGACCTGTACGCGATCGTCAAGAACGCCAACGGGCAGTGGGTGTACAACCCCAAGCCCAACGCCGGGTTCTACCCCGTCGGCTGGGTGCACCCCGACGGTGTGGAGCGGGCCCCGAAGATCGACAGCGACCCGCTGGAAGGACTGCAGTCGCTGGACCCGATCCGCGTCGACATGCAGAAGCGCGACAAGACGCTGATGTTCACCCCGCTCGAGCGGAACATGGTCATCGACGCGCTGCGCTTCAACCAGCCCCTGACGGGTGTGCTGGACCGTGCGGCGGCCGGCGGCACCTACTTCGTCGGGGAGTCCACGGACGATGTGCCGCTGCGCCGCCAGGTGATCGTGATGCACGAGGACAAGCAGGGCACCCTCGACATCCGCAACGCGTTCCCATTCCCGCGGTGCGTGCTGACGGACCTGGGGTCGGAAAAGGGCAACAAGAAGGACGCGGACGCCGCGAAGTTCACCCTGTCCCGCGAGATCTGCCCGTTCTTCGTCGACGCCTCCGGTACGCCGCTGATCGACGGCCGCTGGTCCACGGGCACGATCTGGGACCAGAACCAGGTGCCGGGTTTGACGTTCGTGCCGCCGGCGCCGGTCGCTACTCCGACCGCGGCCACCACTGCCAGCGTGGTGTACAAGCAGCCGATCGGAGGCGCCGACCCGTACAGCTACGACGTGGAGAAGTCGGCCAACGGCACCACGGGTTGGACCGCTGCGTCGAGCACCGAGGCGGTCAGCAACGGGGTGGTGACGAGCAGCGTCACCAGCCTGACCACGGCCACCACCTACTACTTCCGGGTCAAGGTGACCGACGACGACGGCAACGTCACCTACTCGGCTGTGTCGAACTCCATCACCACGCCGTAGCCGTACGGCGCATGAACGGCCCCGGCGGGTGTGGGTCGGCTGCACCCGCCGGTGGCTTTTGCCACGCATCGATCCAAGCCGACATCCGTTATATCCGAGAGGAATTCAGCCGACATGACAGCCGACACCGACACCACCGACGCCACCGCTGCGCCCGAACCGCAGGCCGCCGAGAAGCCAGCTGACCAAGGACGGCACGCCCGCGAGCAGGCGCAGGCCTACGACAGCATTTTCCGGCCCCACCCAATGCAGCTCGACGATGGCACGACCCTGATGATCCCGCCGCACCCGAACCTGCGGCTGATGGACGACGACCGGCTCGCCGACTACGACGAGCTGATGTTCGAAACCGAGTCCTACGACCGGGGTCCGGAGATTTACATCCCGGAGCAGACGGTGAAGGACAGGGCGGGCAACGAGCTCAAGCTGCCGCCCGAGACCCGGCCCGGGCCGCTGCTCGAGCCTTACCGCAAGACCGACGCCGACGGTGTGACGAAGCTGATCAAGCCGCCGCACTCGGTGCGCGTCGTCCAGGTGGTCCTCGGCGCCGAGGACTACGAGCGTCTGCGGGCGGGCGGCCGGTCGTCGGCGGACGTGTGGCGCACCTGGAACCAGCAGGGCCTCGACGTGGCGGTTCGCGAGGAAGACGACTCGAAAAGTGACGATGGCGCTGGCGTTTTGGAGGCAGTTCCCCCGGGAGATAGCGAGTGATCTGCGCCGGTTTTTTCGCGCGCATATCCGCGACTGGCATCAAGGCCGGATGAGCAGCCACGAGCTGATGGAGCTGTTCGGGGCGTCGGTGACCGACGACGCGGAGTCGAAGACCCGGACGATCCGCGTGGAGTTCCCGCCCGAAAACGGTGCTGTGGCAACAGCTATCCGCGGTGGTGAGCGGACCGAGCTGGAGCAGATGGTGGGGCAGTGCGCCAACACTCTGGCGTTGCTGCGGCTGGCGTATGTGCCGGGCGCGGACGGTGACCAGTACGACGAGCGCCTGTTCCTGTCGATGGAACGGCTTCGGGCGCGCGCCGCCGAGCAGGCGCAGCTCGACGCCGAGCGACAGCGGATCGCCGACGCCGATCACGACGACGACAGCATGGGCTCGATGTGGCAGCTAAAAGAGGAGGTGGGCTAGGTGGCGATCCACGCGGAAATCCTTGCGCGCCTTGATGAGCGCGCCGCAGATGTCGCTGCGCGCCGGCTGGTGGCCCGCTTCGCTAAGGCGGGGGGCGTGTCGGGTGAGTCGTTCAACGCGGCGATGCAGGCCGAGATGGCCCGCACGAAGCTGGGTGAGGACGCGATCGCCAAGCAGCTGGAACACCGGCTGGGCCTGGCGGGCCGTCGGGCCGGGGAGAACTTCGGGACGGGGTTCGGCGGGCAGTTGGCGCGCTCGCTTCCCGGTGTGAGTGGTGTCCACTCGCTGCTGTCGGGATACGAGGGTGCGGGCGCGAAGGCCGGCGCGCTGGCCGGGCGGGCGTTGGGCATGGCGTTCACCGCCGCGGCAGGTGGCCTGCTGGCGGGCGCCGGATACACCTTGTTCAAGGGGTTCGAGCGGTATGAGGCGATCGACGCCGCGACCCACCGGCTGCAAAACCTGAGTAGGACGCTGCAGGCGTCGGGGCAGGCCGGGATCGATGTCGCCGGCGTGATGAAGACCGTCAACGACGTGGTGCAGGGTACGCCGATCGCGCTGAGTCAGGCGATGGGCGCCACGACCGTGGCCCTCGGATCGGGCATCAAGCAGGGCCAACAGCTGCGCCAATACCTGACGGATATTGCTGACGCCGCAGGCTATTCGGGCCGCAGCTTCGAGGAACTGGCGTTGGTGTTCGGCCAGGTTCAGGCCAAGGGCCGGCTGATGGGCGAAGAGACCCTGCAGTTCATGGAGAAGAACATCCCGGTGGCGAAGTGGATGCAGGACACCTTCCACCTCACCGGCGACCAGTTCCAGAAGATGCAGGAAAAGGGCGAGATCAGCCTGTCGGCGCTGATGAAGGCTGTCGAGCAGCACGCGGGTGGCATGTCCAAGGCGATGGGCGAGACGATCGAGGGCTCGATCAGCAACCTGCAGACGTCGATCGGGCGGGCGGGCGCGAACCTGCTGGGCGCGGCTTTCGGTAAGCCCACGGAGAACGCCAACGGCATGGTCGAGGTCCTGAAGGTGCTTCGGCAGCGGTTCGACGAGTTGGGCGCGTGGATTTCTGCCCACCAGAACGAGATTCGTGATTTCTTCAAGAATGCGGGAGATGTTGCTCACGACTTGATGACGGCGTTGGGCGGCATCTCCAGGGCGCTGAGTGAGCACAAAGAGCTGGTCTATGGCCTGGTGATCGCGTACGGGTCATGGAAGACGATCGCGGGTGTCGCCTCGCTGATCACCAGTCTCAAGACGATCAATACCCTGTTGGGCGTAACACTGCCGGCCAGCGCGGTAGCAGGGTCGGCGAAGATCACCGCGGCGCTCGCCGCGATCAGGATCCCGGCCATGCTGCTGGCGGTGCTGCCGTTCCTCAAAGGCAGCGAGCAGGGCGCCACCCCGGACTCCACGCCGGGCGCCCCGGGCGCGCCGAGGGATCTGATCCGGGCGAAGCGCCAGGCGGAAGAGCAGTATCGGGATTCGCACGGCGGGAAGATCCCGAAGGGCTATCAGCAGTGGCTGGAGGGCAAGGGGCCGATCCCGCAAGAGCTGGTTCCCTACTACCACGAGCCCGTCAAGCCGGCCGGGCCGCCGCCGCCCGCGGGCCCGGGCTGGGGCCCACTGCACCGCTGGCTCACCCAAGGCCCCGGCGCCGGCCCCGGCGGTCTCGGCGGCCCCGACTTTCTGGATCCCCGCAACACCGGCGGCCCCCATCTTCCGAAGGCGCCGGTGGTGCCGTACGACACGGCGTTGCCGCCGGGGTTCGCCGGTTTACCGATGTCGTCGTCGCTGTACAGCGCCGAATCCGGCTATCTGGACGCCCGGCACAAGCTGGCGGAGAAGCGGGCGCGCCTGGACCAGCTGGAGCACGACGCGAACGCGACTGAGCAGGACATCCTCGACGCCCGCAACGACGTCATCGAGGCCCAGCGGGGCCAGCAGCAGTCCGAGCTCCGGTTGAACGAGGCGCGCCAGGACATCTTCGACAAGCAGAACAAGCAGATCAAGGACTGGTTGTCGGCGCTGGGCGACGTGGGGGCGGCGCTGGATCAGGACTTCGGGATCAGCAAGGGTCTCGCGGGGATCGCGGAGAACATCACGAAGTTCATCGCGAGCCTGGCGGCGGCGCCGATGATCGGGCGGCTGGCCGGTTCGCAGATGGTGGCGGGGTTCAAGCCGGGCGAGGCCGGTTACGGGATGATGGGCCAGCTGGCGGCCAGCGGGGCGTTCGGGCCGCGGTATCAGGCCAGCGCCCAGGGCCGCGGCGGCGGGTACCCGGGTGCCGCCGGCGCGGCTGGCGCCCAGAGTTTCGCGGGGATGTCGCCGCAGGATCGGGCCGTCGCCAGCATCGTGGCCGAAGGGCGGCGCCGCGGCTATTCCGACGATGACATCGCGATGGTCGTGGCCGACGCCTACGGCGAGTCCAAGTTCGACGTCAACGCTAAGAACGGCGACCACCTTGGCCTGTTCCAGCAGGACGCCAGCTATCCCGGCCGCGGCACCATGGAAGGCCAGATCTCCGGGTTCTACGACCGGCTGGGGAAGACGGTCGGGCCAACATTCGGCCAGCGGATCACCGGTGTCGAGCGTGGCGGCTACGGCCCGGATTGGATCGAGCAGTTTCTGCCGCAGGCGCGCGCCGCGATGGGCCGCGCGGGCGGGGCCGCCGGGGTCGCCGGATATGGCGTGCCCGGCGGCGGCGGCCCCGCGGGCGCCCCGTACGGCCTACCGGCGGGCACCGACATCCGCCAGGGCAAGCCGGGATTCCCCGACTGGGTGTACCAACTTGGTCAGGCGTTCGGACTCGAACCGTCGACATACGCCGGCCATCAAGAAAAGAGCGGGCAGAACCGGGGCATTGACTGGTGGCCGATGGGCAAGGCCAACATGAGCGGCGCCGGCTACACACCCGAGGAACTCGGTCGCCTCGACTCGTTCGCGCAATGGCTCGCCTCGAATGGGGCTGCAGAGCAGGTGATTTGGGACAACCCCCAGAGTCATCTGCAGGTCGGCTTCCCATTCGGCACCAACTACTCGCAGGACTACCCGGACCACCACGGGCACGTGCACACGCGGTTCGGCCAGTCGGTTGCACCACCAGGCGGCGGGATACCGGGTGTCTCTCCGTCCGGTCTCGGTAACGGCCCGCAAGCGCCGCCAGGTGTTGGTGGGGTTCCCGGCCGCGGGCCGGTCATCCGTAATGCTGGCTTCGGCGACGCCGACGGCGGCGACACCGGCGGCCCCCCAGCGCCCAACCAGGTCCGTATCGGCGGTGTCGAGCCCCCAGCGGGCAAGGGCGGCGGCTTCGGCGGCATGGGCGGAATCGCCATGGGCGCCTTGAACACTGCGATCTCCGCAGCCGGCAGCGCCGGTGACGCGTTCGCCCCCGGCGGCGGCCAAGCGGCGGCCGCCGCTGCCCAGACCGCGATCCAGCTCGCCAACCGCGCCATCGGCTACGCCGGCCAGGTCGCCGGCATCGGCGTCCAGGGAATCATGGAGACGATCCTGCCCGCAGGCTCGGAGCTGGCCAACAACAACTGGGTCACGAAGATCGCCGGCGGCCTGGCCGGCGCGCACCCCGTGCTGCCCAACCTCGCCGGCCAGGGCCCGGTGAAGCCCGAGCAGGTCGTCGGCCAGGGCGGCCCCGGCGGCCCGGGAGGGCCGGGCGGCGACGGTACCCCGGGCAAGGAGATGGACCCGAACCAGCCCGGCCAAGGCGGCGCCGGCGGGCGCCCCGAGGTCCACCTGCACTACAACAACTACTCGCCGACCAAGACCGAAGACGCGATGGGCCGCGACTTCCAGAACCAGCTCATCTCGCAGTACGGCGGTGCGGTACCCGCATGACCAGCCCCGACATCACCCGCTACCCCGAGGGCATCACCCCGCACGGTGAATACCACCTGCTGGCCGGAAATCTGCCGTCGATGTCGCTGTGGGCGCCGGACGAGTCGATGGAATTCCGGCTTATCGGCGGCCTCGCGGCGCCGTTCCACGACCCGACGCAGCCGGCGATCGTCGTCAGGTCGCTCAAGGGCCTGATTCCGCCGTGGCTATTCGCCGAGCAGAAAGGCGCCACACAGCACGGTGTGACGACCGTGGCGTCGGTGTTCGATCCGACTGAGGTCACCGCGGAGTTGGAGATCATCGGCCCAAACCTCAAAACCATGCGCCGAATCGTGCGCGACTGGATCGCCTGCAACGAGCAGATGACGACCAGCGAATTATCCTGGTGGACCCAGGAACTCGGCCGCTGGTGGGCCGATGTCCGCTGGTTCAAAACCCCGCCCGACCTTCTGTCGCTGCTAGTGCGGCCGCGGCAGAAGTTCACCCAGATGTGGCGCGCCGACAACGCCCTCTGGCGCACCTTCGACGATATCGACTCTTTCCAGCTGCGATTCGACTCCACCATCGATCTGTTCGACTACGAGGCAGACGATTTGGGCGACGGCTGGGACGTCGAGTACAGCGGGACCGGCGGCGGCTACATCCGGGCCCACGATGGCGAAGCCGAATGGGTCGACGACCCCGAAAACCCGATCCTCACCGACGGCCGCACTGTGGTGTGCCGGCGCGCCGACTTCGAGACCGACGGCGACGACCAGGTCATCGAAATCGTGCTGGGCAGCTTCACCGAATGGGCGTTCCCCGACAACGCCTCGAACTACATCTGGGGCCGGATGAACACCACCGGCACCCCCGGCGACGACGGGGTGCGGGTCCGGATCGGGATCGGCTTCTGCACGTTCTCCTACTTCGTGGGCGGCGTCGAAACCCCGCTGCGGATCAAGGCGATCCTGCCGCCTCTGCCCGGGGAGCGGTTCTCGCTGGTGTGCGGCTACGCCGGGAACTCGCGGCTGTTCAAGGTGCGGCGCAACGGCATCGAGATCATGTCGGTGCTCGATCCGGGCGGGTCGCTGATGGACGCCGATCACCGCGGTGTGGGCTTCGGGATGCACGCGGGTGCCGCGTTGCTGACGCAGGCCACTCCGGCGACGTTGGCGCAGTGGAACATCGGCGACCACGCGTCGACAACCCAGTCGGGGTTCCTCCGGCGGATCAACCCGGGTGACCAGCCGATGTGGGACCGGCTGACGTTCTTCGGGCCGGCCCAGAAGTTCCGGGTCGCCAACGGTCCCGGCAGCACCGAGTTCGTGGAGTTCGGGCCGCTGCTGCCCAACCAGGTGATGCAGGTGCGCACCGACCCCGAGATGCGCCCGGTGGTGGACATGACGTCGGTGTCGCCGACCCCGCAGGAGACCGAGTCGTTCAAGGATGCGCTCGCGGACTTCGTGAGCTTGGCGGTGGCGGGGAACGTGCCGGCGCTGATCAATGAGATCAAATCCGTGTTCGGGATCGCGCCGCCGCAGGGCAACCCGCTGAGCCTGCTGTCGGGCCGGTTCTCCAACCCCATCCCGGCCAAGCCCATCGGCAAACCCGCTCAGCCGCAATACATTGCGGTCGAGATCATCGGCGGCAACGCCGACTCCATGATTCTGGCGGCGGGCACTCCGCTGAGGCGGTACCCGCTCTAGTGGCCGTGTCTACGGCGGAGCTGGCGGTCATCAACAACCAGCTCAAGTACGGCAACGTGGCGCAGCGCGCCGCGGCGGCCGACCGGCTGGCCGAGATCAAGTCCGACGTGCCGATCGACTTCGTATTCCCGGTCAGTGACCGTCTGTGGAACCGCGTCGCGATGATCGGCGGCGACCTCATGGAGGGCCAGGGCACCGACCCGCGCAACGACTGCCCGACAGCCACACTGAAAGTTAAGGGCACCTCGGATCTGGTCGACACCTTCCGCTCGTGCCGGCACACGATGGTCGGCGTCGAATGTGAGGTCGGCGGGCTGTCGTTCCCGTTCTACCTCGACAAGCACGGCTCGAAGATGGACGAGCGCGGCACGTGGACCTCGACGCTGTACCTCCGCGGCATCTGGGACGTGCTGTTCTACCTCCAAATCTGGCCGGTGTGGTTCATGCCGTTGGCATTTCAGCCGCTCTCCCACGCGATATTCATCGGCCCTCTGGTGACGGTGATCGAGAACATGATTTCGGAGTGCGCGCTCCGAATCCAGTCTGGCCTTTGGGAATTCGTCAACAACGTCACGTCGCTCAACCCCGATATCCGTGCGTGGTTCGGCACCTTGCAGCAGTCCCACGGGAACATCTTCACGATGCTCAAGACGCCCATCTACGTGGTGCGCACCAACCCGTTCCGCGACGGCTCGCCGCTGGTCGCGCGCACGGTTCGGATGGAGTCCTGCGGCAAGGTGATCAACGACATCACCAAGCCCTACGGTGTCGATGTCCGCGTCGATCTGTGGCGGCCGGGGATGCCGCAGCCCGACCAGTGGGCCAACCTCACCCAGCCCACCTACGTCGTGACGGTCAAGGACCGCAGTCAGGTTGAGGGCCCGACGAAAACGTCGCTGGACTCGGTGCTGCGCACCGTCGTCGACGTGCAGGGGTCGGCGTTCGGCGACGATCTGGAACCGCTGCTCGGCCCCGGCAGCCCGTGGGCACCGGACGGCGTATTCGTCGCCCCCCGACTGGGTTTGAACTTCATCCGCCCACTCGTGGTGGTAGTCGCGCCGCGGCCCGGCCAGCGCAACCCCAAGAGCCCGTTGCTGTCGTGCGAGATCTTCGACCACACCCCCAAGGGCTGGCAACACGTCATCGGCGGAAAGAGTCCCAAGTGGTTGGTCTGTGCCCCCCGGACTAATCACCTGGGGGGCACAGACCAACAACCGAACATTGAACGACCTGATCAACGCCACGCTCGCCTGGCTGATCGACAGCCTCATGATCATCGTGGGTATCTCCGGCATACCCGGAGACCTGCTATCGGGGTTCCTCAACGACACGCTGCTGGCGTTCCAGATGGTCGAATTGTACGGCCGCAGAAACGATGTCGGCCCCTACCATCCGGCCATCGAGGTCTTCACCCCGATGAACTCGGCCCCGTACAACATCGAGGCGCTGTTCGCGTTCATAAACGCGATTTGGGACAGCCGGGGTTACACGTCGGCGCAGCTGGTGATCCGTCACAGCTCGGCGATCGCCCTGGGCCGGGATATCGCGCGCGGCGCCTTGATGTCGCTGGTGTACGCCTCGGCCACCGGGCCGTGGCAGATCTTCACCGACTACATCGAGAACACGTTCTGGAAGATCAGCCCCACTGAGCGCGACCTGCTCATCCAAATCAGTGACGGCAAAGGCGAGGAATCGCCGCTCGCGCGGCAGCAGCGGCTCATTACGGGCCTGCAGGAATCGCTGAACGTCGTCACCATCACCCCCAGCTCATGAGGAAGGAATTCCGGCGTGCCTGTTGAGCCGTGGCCGACCGTTGTTGTTGGCGGAAAAGAATTTTGGGAAGTCGATATCAAGGCGCGGGTCGCCAAGGAGTCCGACCCGAACGCCCAGGTGCTGTTCCTCGTCGGCACCCCGAACGGCGGTGCCGCGAACGTCGGCCCGCTGGTCAAGGGCGACCCCGGCAAGCACGCGGAAATCGCCGAAGAGATCAACAGGACGCTGCTCGAATGGGATGACCCCACACCGGATTCGATGTCGTGGACGATCCTCACTCCGCCGACCGACAGCACGCCCGGTGTCTACCAGCTGAATGCCACGCAGCGTAAGGGCCCGCCGGGTGAAGACGGCGACACGGTGTTGGACCCCAACGATTTCGACGACCCACTGGCAGGGCAGATGCTGGTCGTCAACGGGGCTGTCGACGCCTTCGAGCTGAAGACCGTCAAGGTCGGCAACCTCTACTTTCCAGCCTCGATCAACAACACCGCTTCCGGCAACCCCAATAGCACGTTGGCCGCGGTCAGCATCTCTGACGCGCAAGATTTCAATCGGATCTTGATCCCGTTCGGCTACACCATCATCACCGGAACCGGGTCCAACGTCGCCGTCGACCTGATCGCCCGGATCAACGGCGAAAGCGGCGGCAACGATATCGGCCGCTGCGTCGGCGTCGCCGGGGCCTCGGACCGCTTGATGTTCCAAGGTATCCCGACGCCCGCAGGTGGGGCCGCGAACTACAACAAGCTCGCTGCCGGTAACACCGCGACGGTGCATATGCGGGCCGAGCGGCAGTCCGGAACCGACACGTTCACCACCAGCAGCACCACAACCCGGTTCGGGGTGTTGGCGGTCGCCATCGCATGACGTTGGAACCGCCCAACTGGGCGATCGCCGTTCCGAACTACCCGGTCCACAACCCGCCGGACAGCGCGGCTGGCTCGGTGCAGCGGCCGAACCCCGCCCAGCTCACCGGCGCGTTCTTCAAGGCGTTCCTCGGGCAGGTCGCGATCGCGCTCGGCGGGGTTGAGATCTTCGGCTGGGAACCGTTCGACTTCATCGCCGACTGGGGACACGACCTGCAGGCTCAGGCGCTCGCCGCGTTTCTTGGCCAGCAGACGGCCAACACCAACCTTGGCGATCTGATCGACGGGGTGCTGGGCACCGGCCACACCTTCGACGAGCTGGCGACCTTCATCGGTGAGATACCGGACGGTGTCCAGGCGTTCCGCGACGCCATTGCCAACGCGCTGGGCCACGCAGGCACAGGGCACAGCAGCAGCGACATCCAGACATATCTCGGGGCGATCCCGGGCTCCGTCATATCGGGCATCACCGCGATCGAGCAGGAGACCCGCGACAAGATCGCCAACGCCCTCGGTCATGCGGGCACCGGGCACAGCGCGGCCGACGTTCTGTCCTACCTGCAGGCGATCCCGGCCACTGTGGTTGACGCGTCCGTCGGATTCCTCAATCAGTCGACGTCGCTGCTGAAGTTCATCGGCACCGGCGGCAACCTCGGAAAGTATGACGCCAGCGCGGGTTTCCTGAACCAGAGCACGTCTCTGCTGAAGAAGCTGAACTCGGGCACCGGCCTGTACGACGCGGCAGCCGGCTTCGACAACCTGGCCAGCTCGCTGCTGAAGAAGTTGAATGCCAGCACCGGACTCTACGACGCTGCGTCGGGGTTCGACAATCTGGCGTCGTCGATCTTCAAGAACCTCGACGGCACAGGCAAATTCGATGCCACGAAGTTCTTCAATCAGGTTCCGGCGATCAACCTTCCGACGATCACCGCTGCGATGACATCGGGCCTGGCGGCGATCGACACGCTGGTGCAGGCGTGGGGCGGCACCGGGACCGGTCACAACTCGACCGATCTGTCTGATTTCGCGGAGAACATCAAGCAGACCGCGCAAGACATCATGGACTATGGCGGCCAGGCCATCTCGGGCGTGTTCACTGGCGGCTTAAGCCCTTCCGACTGGGGCAACTGGCTGGCATCTCTGGCCGGGCAGACCAGGGATGCCGGGGATGCGGCACAGGTAGCCAACGACCTTCTCGCCGAGCGGGCTGTCACTCAGTCTGTTGGCACGCTGGACCGAACGTGTAACGGGCCGTTCAATATTCGGGCGATGTTCCCGAATACCGCGTCGCTGACGTATGTGAATGTGACGTCGGCGGCGGCGGTGGCCTGCAACCTGAGCACCCCAGAGGGCGGCGTCAAGCAGTCGGTCAAGTTCTGGGGACAGAACACCACCGGCATCACCGCCATGTACATTGCGGTCTACGAGGTCGACGAGTCGACCAACGCCCGCACCAGGCTTTGGGAATCCTCGAACATCATCGGCCTAGTCTCAAACACGCTCGCGCCGAACAGCATTCCGATTCCGATGGCGAACTACATCACCGTCGCGAAGGACAAGTACTACAACGCCGAGATGCGTGTCGAGGGCACCGGCACCTACCAGATCGTGGGTTTGAACAACGACTGGTACGTCGACACTGTCTATCCGGCCACCTACGGCGAGACCCGCGCCGCTACGCCGCCGGTCTACGGGTCGTCGGCGTCCGGGTCGGCGACCGCGACGTCGCTGTCGTTCAACCTCACCGCCAGCGTCGGCGACACGATCGTCGTGTTCACCACGGCGGGCTCGTCGTCGAACGCCACCTCGGTGAAGTGGGGCGGCTCGGGCGGATCGGCCATGACGGTGGCCGGCGGCCCGGTCACGGTCTCCACGAACGTCTACATGCACGCCTTCACCTACACCGTCGGGGCGGGCGAGGGTGGAACGAAAGCGGTTTACATCGCCAACGGCAGCGCGACCGGCCTGGTCGGCATCGCCCGCACCTACACGGGTGTCAATTCCGTTGGGACAGCGGTGACCACCACGGCCACGAGCGCGTCGATGACGATCACGCAGACGTCGTCGCTTGCGACCACGACCTATGTGCAGGCGTTCCGCTCCAACAGCGGCTCCGGTATCAACTCGGGAACCTACAACCGCAGCAACGTCATTCTCGGGTCGGGTAACTCGATGGTCGCCGGCGACGCGCAGGGTAACGGCGGCTCGTTGGCGTTCACCTGCTCGGCGAACAGCAGCGCCGCCTATTCGGGCATCATCATCCCGCTCACGGGCAAAGTTGCGGCGGCACCGTCGTCGATTCCGACGCCGACGGCATCGGCCAATGTGCCGTATATCGGCCTTTCAGGCGCGGCCGCCGTGCCGCACTACCAGCCCGTCTTGTGGTCGAAGACAACAGCCGGTTCGGTCACCTATACGATCCCGACGCAGTTCCAGACGGCGGGCTCGAAGTTCGACATCATCGTCTGCAACGCCGGCGACGGCGGCACGACACCCGCGCAGAACCTCGGCGGCAACGGCGGTGCGATGACCTCCGTCACGCTGACGTACGGCACCGACATCCCGCTTGGGACAACGTCGTTCAGTGTTCTTGTTGGTGCTGGCGGCGCGGGCGTCATCAGCGGCACCCGCAATGTCGGCGGCCAAACCATCGTCACCGTTCCCGGTTACGGCGCCGTCTCAGTGGCGAACTCCCACAGCGGCACCGGCCTCAACGCCGGCGCCGGCACCAGCCCTGCATCGGTGACCGTGAGCGGCATCGTCTACCAGGGCGGCGCGGGCGGGTCGACGAGCCGCGTCGACGGCAGCGCGCCCGGCGGGGGTGGCGGCGGCTGTTCAGGATTCGGCGACACCGCGGGATCGGGCGCGCGCGGAGCTGCCTGGATCAGGGCCTACCAGTGATAGGTGGTTTGGTGAATTTCGTTCAGTACCTTGCGTTTCTGATGAGCGGCAACATGAGCCGCACTGGGCCTACCGCGATGCAGAGCGCGTTCGCCAAGCCCACGCCGATCGACGGGTCGGTGTTCGATGACTTCGACGGCCCGGCCGGGTCACCCCCCGATCCCACGCTGTGGACCGTCTCGCCCGACGTCGATCTGGGTATCAGCACCAGCAGCGCGGACAACATCTACCTCGACGGCAACGGCAACCTCGTTGTCCGCGCCCGCCCCAGCAGCGGTGGGCGGTGGAGCGCCGGCCGCGCCGAGTCCTGGGGCAAACGGTCCTACGGGTACGGGACATTCAGCGCGTCGATCAAGATGCCGCCCGGAAAAGGACTGCTGCCCGCGTTCTGGCTGATGGGCGAAACCTATCAGGGGCCCAACAGCAAGACGTGGCCGCAGTGCGGCGAGATCGACGTGTTCGAGTCGATCTATGACGGCAACTACTACTCGACGATCCATGGCCCGATGTACGGTTCGCCGGCCAACACCCAGCAGGGCCAGATCAAGGGGCCGCTCGGGTTCCACCCAGCAGAGGGCTATCACCTGTACTGGTGCCGCCTTGCGCCGAACCTAGTCACCGTCGGTGTTGACGCTACGGTGTTCGGAACGTTTACCCCGCAACGGCTTCCAGGTGGCGCGCCGTGGCTGTTCAACCAGCCGCAGTACGCGCTGCTGAGCATGAGCGTCGGCGGATGGCCCGGCAACCCCGACGCGTCCACCCCCAACCCCGCGGTCATGTTGGTGGACTGGTTCTACTGGGAACCGGCGCAATGACATTCGCCTCCTGGTTGCGCCGCGAATTCCGCGCCTGGATGCGTCACCACCGCAACCGCGCTCACCTCATCGACCCTCGCCTACGGCAACATCCGTGGGCCTGCCCCCGGGAGCGGCCATGACCCCTAACGCTGTCGTCGGCCTCATCGCCTTCATCGCCATCGTTTCAGCACTCGGCGGCGCGATCCTCGAATACGTCGTGCACGCAATCCACCACGGACACAAGAAAGATCACTGATGAGCTTCCGAATCGTTAACGGCAGTGCGAAGACTGAGAACGGTTGGCGCTGTTGCAACCGCGACGAGTGCGACCTCGTGCGGATCCCTGAGCTGTTCCTGACCGATACCGCGCCGCTGCGCATCGGCGCCCCGCTGGTCATCCTCGGCGCGTGGTTGTTCTGGTATGACCGCAACGTCGAGGAGATCGACTCGGCGGTGTGGGGCTGGTCGGCCGACAACGACGTGCTCGGCGGCTGGGGCGCCGACATGGGCTCGAATCACCTGTCCGGGACCGCGGTCGACGTCAACGCGCCCAAGTACAACTGGGGCGACTACACCATGCCGGACGACCGGATCGCCAAGGTCCGGCAAGGCCTCGCGCTGTTCGGCGGCGCGGTGTTCTGGGGCCGCGAATGGGACAAGCCCGACGAGATGCACTACCAAATGGCCTGGCCCGAAGGCGATCCCCGCAACGACGCTTTCGCGGCCAAGCTGCTGGACGGCTACCTCGGCATCTACAAGCCGGCCGCCGACCCCACGCCCGCGACGCCGCCATCGCAGCCTGCGCCCCCTGCGCAGCCGGTGAGTTCGACCGCCGACGCCGTCACGACGCTGTACGACGCGGTGCCGGTCATTGACGAGAACCGCGCCGCGCAGCTCGTCGAGGCCGTCATGGCGGGCCTGGCCGCGGCGCAGTGCACCAACCCGCGCCGGATCGCGATGTGGCTGGCCCAGTGCGGCCACGAGTCCGACGGCTACGCCACCACCGAGGAATACGCCGACGGCTCTGCGTACGAGGGCCGCGCCGGCCTCGGCAACACGCAGCCGGGCGACGGAGTTCGGTTCAAGGGACGCAGCTGGATTCAGATCACCGGGCGCGCCAACTACACCGAGTTCTCCGCCTGGGCGGCCGGCCAGGGCTACGTCGACAGCCCGACGTTCTTCGTCGACAACCCCACCGCGCTGGCCGACCTGAAGTGGGCCGGCATCGGCGCGGCCTGGTACTGGACGGTCAAGCAGCCCCGTCTGAACGAGTTCGCCGACGCCGGCAACGTCGAAGACGCATCCAAGGCGATCAACGCCCCGGCCTGGATCGGAACCGACAAGCGCGCCACCGGCATTCAGGACCGCATCGCCCGCTACAACCAGGCCCTCGCGCTCGGCGATCGCCTGCTGACGCTCATCGCCCCACCATCCGACAACTCAGGAGGAACGATCACCTTGCCCGACATCACGCAGGACGCTTGGAACGACCTCGTCGCGAAGGTCGACTACATCGCCGAGCAGCTCGGCCCGGCCCGGCCCGACTGGGGGCAGGACGGCGACCTGGGCGCCAACGACGCCGGCCAGCCCTACACCCTTCGGGCGGGGCTGGCCGCGCTGATCCGCAAGGTCGCCACCATCGCCCCGATCGGCCGGCCATGACCATCCGGCTCGGCGACCGCAACGAGACCGTCCGCCGGTGGCGGCAGGTCATGGCCGCGCAGTTCCGCGGCTACGCCCGCGCCCTCGGCGACCTGCCGACCGACACCGACGAATTCGGGGCGCGCGCCGTGGCCTGGCAGAAGGAATACGAGCGCCGCACCGGCCAGGAGCAGGACGGCGTCGTGTCCAACCAGGACCTCGACGCGCTGAAGATCGCCTACGCGCACCGCCCGATCTGGTGCTACACCGCCCCCGGCTCCGGCGTCCCATGGTGGGTCGGCCCGCCGTTCGACCTCGGCGAGCAGTGCAAGCAGATCCTCAACCTCAACCACCAGCCCATCGGGTATCCGATCGGCGGCTACCTCGGCCTCATGGGCGGCGACCCGGCGCTGTCGTACAACGACGTCATCGGCGCGCTGGACGCCGAGCTCGAGCGGCTCATTAGCGTCTGCCCCGACCTGAACGACCCGAACGTGGAGTTCTGGTTCTTCGGCTACTCGCAGTCGGCCGACGGCGTCAAGCGGGCGGTGGCGCGGCTGTTCGGCGACGGCGGCCGGTACGCCGCGCTGCGGCCGCGGATCAACGGGGTCATCGCGTTCGGCGACCCCACCAAGCCGCAGACCGGCATCGCCCGGCTGGTGTGGACCGCCCCGGCCTGGCTCACTGCGCTGACGCACTCGGTCACCAACGAGTCCCCGACGCCGGACTTCTACGCCGAAGCGGGCGACGACATCCGGCCGCTGTTCTACGAGTGGTTCGTGCGCGCGGAGACCGAGCTGCCGTTCGTGATCTACACCGCGCAGATCATCATCCCCGCGCTGCTCAACCTCGTGGCCCCGTTCCTCGGCAGCCTCACCAGCCCGCTGGCCGTGCCGATCCTCGCCGGCGCCACCGGCGCCCCCGCCGGCCTGCTGTCCTCGCTGATCGGCGGCATCACCGGCACCGCCGAGAAGCCCGACCCCAAGCTGATCGAGTTCCTCTCGGTCAAGGGCGTCCTCACCAACCTGCCCGCGCTGCTCAAGCTCCTGGGCGCGCTCAACGGAATCGCCGTGCACGGCGACTATTACGCGGCCAAGCCCGAGTTCGGCGGCCGCAGCGGCGTGCAAGTCGGCTACGACATCGTGGCCGGATTCCGGCGCTGACTCTATTTCAGCTGTAAACCGCTGATCGGCGGAGTCAGGCCGTTGACCTGCAGGTTTCCTTTTACTCGAAAGGTGCTCTAAATGGCTCAGCGAGTAGTTTCCGTTGCGCGCACCGAGGCCCGCATCACCGCGTCGCTGCTCGGCCCGAGCAACATCACCGCGGTCCCGATGAAGATTGTCGAGACGACCGACGGCCCCGTGACCACCGTCCAGAAGCTCAAGGGCTGGTACAAGGCGCTGATCGGCGTCACCGGCATCGTGGTGATGATCGCCACCCAGGTCGCGCCGCTGGTGCCCGACGAGTACAGGAAGTGGGCACTGATTGTCGCCGGCGTCGCCACCGCGGCCGGAGTCGCGCTCAAGGCGAATCAGCATTGGTTCGAGGACGCGCCGGTGCCGCCCGGAGTGGAATAGCCGCGCGTGGCCGCATGGGAGAAGGGCCGACGGCACGCCACGTGGTGGGCGTCGGACACCTTCATCACGACGATCGCCGCGATAGCCATATTCGCTATCACCGGCACCGTCGACATCCTCAACGGCTCCGAACCCGCGCCGCCGTATCTGCAGGCGTTGTGCGGCGCCGCCGGCTTCTGGCTGTGGGGTGTGGCCGGCAGCGACAAACGCAAACGCGACGCCGAAGTGGCCGCCACCGCCAACCGGGCCGACGGCAACGCCGAGACCGCCAAGAACCGGGCCCGCGACGTCAACGAGACCGCGATCGGCGCGAAGGCCGACGTCGACCAGATCGCCGACGTCATCCGAGAGGCCCGCCCGGACCTAGCCGACAAGCTGCCCGCCCCGCTGATCGACCCGCACCCCGCCGGCGGTGAAGCATGATGCTGCAAGTCCTGGAGTTCTTCATCTCGCCGAACTTCATCTCCGGCACCGTCTTCGGCGGGATCAGCTGGCGCTGCTACGCGCACGGGAAAGCACGCTGGCTCGACCGGCATCGACCGCTGCCGGACGGCAGCCACCACCAGACCCCCGGGTGGCCGCCACAGAACTGGATCGCCGCGCTGATGGCCGTGTTCATGTTCGGCTATGTGCTGCTGTCGGCCGAGAAGGCCCACCAGCAGGCCCAGCAGTTGACCAGCGACGTGACGCGCTGCTGGGCCGAGGCGTACCAGGCGGCGAAAGCCCGCGCCGAGCTGAACGACCAAGACGCCGCGCTCACCTCCGAGATCGGCGGCTACCGCGACGACGTCATCAAGGAAGACGCCGACTGGACGGCCCAGCTGCTGTTGGCGCCGCCGAACGTGGCGGCCAGCACCGAGCTTCGCGAGCAGTACGCCTACGCCGTCACCCGCGCCCACAGCCAGCGCAAGCAGCAGATCATCGCGAAACTCGACGACGCCAAACGCCGCCAGCAGCAACTCGCCAAGCAGCGCCAGGCCCGCCCGCTGCCCGAAATGACCTGCGGAAGATAGGAGCCCCGCTGTGGAACCGAACACCCGTGAACGCTTCACCGAGTTGGGTATCTTCGCCGCCTACTGCGGCATCGTCGGCGCGCGCGAGTTGTGGAGTCAGCCGCCGCACCCGGGCTGGTTCCTCGGCCTGGCCGCGGCCGCGGCGTGCATGTTCACCCTCGGCTACATCTACCGCGCCGGCCACGACCGCCGTAAGCGGCGTCAGCGCCGCCGGCAATGAGCGAGTGGGTGATCGTCGTGGCCGGCTGGGTCGCATTGGCCGCCTGCGTGGTCCTCGGCGTCACGGTCGCCGCCCACTACGTCGGCTAGCCGCCCCGTTCTGGTCTCCCCCTTCCCGAGACCAGCCCGGGGCGGCTTTCGGCGTTTGCGGGCTGAAACTCTTCGCACCAGCACAGGTCTCGGTCATCGCCTTCGCCGAACTCCTCATAGCAGCGATGCGGCTCCATCTCACCGTGCTCATCTTCTTCATGCCCGCAAACGCAGAGCACCGTCATCGCGCGGGCACCCAGACGAACGCTGGCGGCGGGCACCAGAGCGCGTAGCGGCTACCGTCGGCGGGGCTGGCCCACTGGTGGGATTCGCGGGCAAGGCACGGCGTTCCGGCCGTGCGGATGCCGACATCGGCGCCGTCGTCCATGCCCCACTCGTCAGGCGTGATCGCGGCGGCCGGAGCTGCGCAAGCGATCCAGGCTGCCGCGACCGCCACCGCGAAAATGATTCGTCCCATCACGATCCCCCATTTGGTTGCGGTGTCCCAGTCGTTGGTGCTGGAGTCGTGGGCGGTGGTTCGCGGAGCAGAAACAAGAACGCGCCCGGGTCCGTCTTCCAAATCACAGTGCCATCGTTGCTGGCGGTGACTTGCACCGGAACGCGGTGCTCAACGCCGACGCCACCGACCGTCACGGCCGCGATGCCGTCGTATTCGTGCTCGCTTTTCTTCACGACGTCGACCCTCTCGACGTACAAGCCGTAGCTGGCATATTCGCCTTGGGCGAGGGACTCGCGCATCGACTTCCTGACGTGCTCCGCGACGACTGCATCACTCGGCCCGGACGGCTCCGAGAAGAACTGCATCCAGACCAAGACGCCGACCACGACCAGCAGCACTCCGACCGTGATAGCCAGAAGGCGCTTCGTCCAGTCCGCCCCGGTAGTCACGGTTTTCATCGCCCTACCCCAGCGTCAGGGCGTCGTCGCCCACGTGAACACGATGAAGGCGACCGCCGCGATGGTGATTGCCACCAGCCAGTACTGCCAATCCTTCATCGCCTGCGGTGCGGGTGGTGCCCACTCGCGGCCGTTCCACCATGCGCGACCTCCAGACCCTCGGGGGTCCGGATACCAGCCGGGCGGCGGAAGCGGTGCTGCCATCACCCTCGAAGGGTAGCGTGATGGCCCCCCGTCAGGTGTTGATCACTCTGCCGGTGGAGGTTCCGCTGGCGGCGGGCCAATAGGAAAAGCCGGCGCGTTCGGGAACCATGTGCAAGAACCGGCCGTAGTGGTGAGGCTGGTCATGTGCCAGTCGCATTCATCGCGGGAACCATCGGGGTAGGTGCAGGTCATGTGCGACGCCCCGAACATTCCGATTCCCCCGCACTGGCCGCCCGTGTTCGCCACACACGCCTGGTGTGCCTGCGCGTTGGTCCTGTCGGTGCATTGCCCGCCGGCGTTCGCCGCCGGTGCGCACCACATCAGCGCGGCAGCCATCGCGGCAGCGAACACCGCCGCGGCTGCTGCCTGCTTGTATGGTTGATCACGCATCACGATTACCTTCCGCTCTGTGGTTGACGGGCCACTCGTCTGATTCTGCGCGCTCACGCTGCGCCGCGGAACGGATCGAGCCGGTTGATCGCGTCGTGGCGCCGGGCGTCTGGAACCTTGGTGTACCCCTGGGTCGTGGCCACCGATTTGTGCCGCAGCAGCTCCTGCACCGTCCGCAGGTCCGCACCGTCGTCGAGCAGCGTCGTCCCGGTCCAATGACGCAGCGAGTGCGGCGTCCCGCGCGCGCCGGCCCGGCGCATCGCCTTACCGATGATGTCCGACACGCTCTTGGCGTGGACGTGGTCGCCGGGGCGGGTGGCGTTGGCCGGGAACCACCAGCCGCGGCGCGGCATCTCCAGGGCGATCTCGGCGATCAGCGGGTGCAGCGGCACCCACTTGCGCGAACCGCCCTTGCCGAGGACGAACATTCGGGGCGCCGACACGTCGATGTCCTCGCCGCGGAGCCGCGCGATCTCCGACACCCTCAGCCCGGCCAGCGCCCCCAGCAGGATCATCACCCGTGTCCGGTGGTGCATCCGCGTCAGCAGCAGCCGCATCAGGTCATCGTCGGTGACCGGGCGTGGTGTGCGTTCTGGGTAGCGGGGGGCGGCGATTTTCACGGTCGGATCGTCGGCGCGGTAGCCCATTATCGTCAGCCACTTAAACCACGCTCGGATGTAGCTATAGTACGTTGCCGCTGTTGCTTGGGACCATTCGCTGTGCTTGCGCATCCATCGGAGAATGTCGATGGTGGTGGCGGCGAATGCCCCCGTGGGGTTCTCTACTCGGAATTGGGCTATGACCCTAATCCGTTCTGTAACAGTAACTTCCGATCTACGTGCGGCGAGCTGCCACAGCATCCATTCCTGCAGCAAAGGATCTGGACCCATTATTTATCTCCCTGGTAAATTAGCCACGGAGACCCGTCCCCCGTTGCAGTGACCCAATACCCAAAAGTACGGTCGCCCCACGTTACCGATGAGTATTCTTAATTTCGGACCGGAATTTCCGACGATTTCAAGCGGCATTCGACAGTCTCGTAATCCGCA
>NZ_JCALCE010000047.1:0-35261 GCF_059812195.1 Mycobacterium sp. NGS68
AGTTCTCGCAGACCGCCGCGACTCGCGTGACGACCCCCGAGTACTTCGGGGGCAGCTGCGACAGGAGCTGCTGCCGCTGCGGCGACCCGGGCGGCGCGGAGAGGAACTGCTGCAGATAGCCCGACGCGATCGGGCTGCTGCTGAACTTCGCGCCGTTCGCCGGGTCGGTTGCATTGAGCGCGTTGATCACCTGCGTGTAGCTGCAGGTCGTCATGATTGGATCCGGATTCGCGTGTGCGACGCCGGTCGCGGCGGCCAGTGCAAACGCTGAGGCGCCGACGCTGGCGGCCAGTTTGGTAAGCGACAACCTGATCATTTGTGGACCTTTCCCCAAATTAAGTACCGTCGCGCAAGACGGCGACGACATGTAACCGGTTGCCGTCTTTCGTCGAGGGTACCAGCCCCCGTGGGCGTGTTTCGATCACGAAAGCTATCGCAAATCGCGTGTCGGGCCTTACTTTCCGCAGGTCAGCGGACTAATAGCGGGCTAGCTGTGTAAATGCTAGGTAGACCATTAGAGTTGCGCGGCGAGCTCCGTACCCTGCCTGATGGCACGCTTGGCGTCCAGCTCGGCGGCGAACGCCGCACCTCCGATGATGTGCGGGTCGACGCCGCTGCTGCGCAGCTCGCTTTCCAGGTCGCGCACCGGTTCCTGGCCCGCGCACACCACCACGTTGTCCACCGCGAGCACCCGCGGGCGCTGGTGATCCGGGCCGAAGCTGACGTGCAGGCCGTCGTCGTCGATCCGCTCGTAGTTCACCCCGCACAGCTGCTCGACGCCCTTGGCCTTCAACGACGCCCGGTGCACCCAGCCGGTCGTCTTGCCCAGCCGCTTGCCCTGCGGTCCCTTGGTGCGCTGCAGCAGGTACACCTGTCGGGCGGGCGGCGCCGGCAGCGCGGTGGTGAGCGCGCCGCGCGCCTCCTGCGGGTCGACCACCCCCCACTCGGCCTTCCACTCCTTCACATTGAGCGTCGGCGAATCCTCGGTCACCAGCAGCTCGCTGACGTCGAAGCCGATGCCCCCGGCGCCGATCACGGCCACGGTCTTCCCGACGGGTTTGGCGCCGGTGATCGCTTCGGCGTAGGTAAGCACCTTGGGGTGGTCGATGCCGGGGATGTCCGGGATGCGCGGCACCACCCCGGTGGCCAGCACGACGTCCTCGAAGTCGGTCAGCTCGGCGGCGGTCACCCGGGTGCCCAGCCGAACCGTGACGGCGTGCTTGGCCAGCATCGTCGTGAAGTAGCGGATGGTCTCGTTGAACTCCTCTTTGCCGGGAATGCGGCGGGCCATGTCGAACTGGCCGCCGATGAAGTCGTTCGCGTCGAACAGCGTGACGCGGTGGCCGCGCTGCGCGGCGTTGACGGCCGCGGCCAGCCCGGCCGGGCCGGCGCCGACGACGGCCACCGAGCGGGCGCGCCGCGTCGGCGAGAGCACCAGCTTGGTCTCGTGGGCGGCCCTGGGATTGAGCAGGCACGACGCCGTCTTCTTGGCGAAAGCGTGGTCCAGGCAGGCCTGGTTGCAGGCGATGCAGGTGTTGATCTCGTCCACCCGGCCGGACTGCGCCTTGAGCACCCACTCCGGGTCGCTCAGCAGCGGCCGCGCCATCGAGATCAGTTGCACCGCGGTATCGGCCAGGATCTGTTCGGCGGCCTGGGGCATGTTGATCCGGTTGGATGCCACGACGGGAACGCCGACGTGCTCGGCGAGCGCGCTGCTGACGTCGACAAACGCGGCGCCCGGCACCGAGGTGACGATCGTCGGCACCCGCGCCTCGTGCCAGCCGAAGCCGGAATTGATGATCGTGGCGCCGGCTGCCTCCACTTCGGTTGCCAGCGCGACGATTTCGTCCCAGCTCTGACCGTCCTCGACGTAGTCGGCCATCGACATCCGGTAGCAGATGATGAAATCGGGGCCGACCGCCTCGCGGGTGCGGCGCACGATCTCGACCGGGAACCGACGGCGGTTGGCCGGCGTGCCGCCCCAGGAATCGGTGCGCCGGTTGGTCCGCGGCGCCAGGAACTGGTTGAGCAAATAGCCTTCGCTGCCCATGATTTCGACGCCGTCGTATCCGGCGTCGCGGGCCAGCTGGGCGCAGCGCACGAAGTCGCCGATCGTGCCGTCGACGCCACGCGAGGTCAGCGCGCGCGGCCGGAACGGGTTGATCGGCGCCTTGATCGACGACGCGCTCACCGAGAGCGGGTGGTAGGCATACCGTCCGGCGTGCAGGATCTGCAGCAGGATCTTGGCGTCCTCCTCATGCACCGCGCGGGTGACGCGGCGGTGCCGTCGGGCCTGCGAACCGGAGGTCAGGTCCGACGCGAACGGCAGCAGCCAGCCGGTGCGGTTGGGGGAGTAGCCGCCGGTGATGATCAACCCGACGCCGCCGCGGGCGCGTTCGGCGAAGTACGCGGCCAGCCGGTCGACGTTGTGCGCCCGGTCTTCCAGCCCGGTGTGCATGGATCCCATCACCACCCGGTTGCGCAGCGTGGTGAACCCGAGATCCAGCGGGGACAACAGATTTGGGTAAGGGGTCACGGTGTCTCCTGCAACGCTTGGGCCACTTCGTCGAGCCATTCGATGGCACTTTCTTCGGCCCGGATGCCGCCGCGCAGCACCAGGTACTGGTGCAGGGCGGCGCCGCGCAGAACGGACGGGTCGGCGAAGCCACGCTTTTCGAGGCCGCGGTAGGTGTCCAGGGAATCGGCGCGCTCGGCGCGCAGCGCGAGGACCTGGACGCGCAGCGCCGCAGGGTCGCCGTAGCCGACACCGCGCAGCTTGACGGCGACGTCCCGGGTGGCTCGAATCACGTTGTCGGACAGCGCGCTGCCGCGACCGGGCCGCGCCGGGCTCAGCGGTTCGGCGATCCAACGGGCCAGCTCGGCCCGGCCGTCCTCGGTCACGGTGTAGACCTTCTTGTCGGGGCGGCCGTGCTGGGCCACGGTGGTGGAGCGCACCCAGCCGTCGTCCTCCATCGCCCGCAACGTCCGGTAGATCTGCTGGTGGCTTGCGACCCAGAAGTATCCGATGGATCGGTCGAATCGCCGGGCCAACTCGTAGCCCGAGCCGGCCTGTTCGCACAGCGACACCAGGATCGCGTGGGGCAACGCCATCCGGGCAGCATAGGCGCCGGTATGCCCCCCTATGCAACCGAGTGCATACGGCTGGACATATTTTCGGGCGTGCCCAGTGGTTGCGGTGTATGTGCAACGTCTAGTATCAGTAACCGAATGCTTGCCGCGAAGCAGCCTCCGGCAGGCCAAACCTGAACAAAGCAGCCCAAACCGGAACGAGCAGTACATGGAGGACACCTTGAGGAGACGTCCGTGACGTACGTGATCGCCCAGCCCTGCGTCGACATCAAGGACAAGGCATGCATCGAGGAGTGCCCGGTCGACTGCATTTACGAAGGCGTCCGGCAGCTGTACATCCACCCCGACGAATGCGTCGACTGCGGTGCCTGTGAACCCGTCTGTCCCGTCGAAGCGATCTATTACGAAGACGACGTGCCCGACCAGTGGGGCCAGTACACGCAGATCAATGCCGACTTTTTCGACGAGCTCGGATCGCCGGGCGGCGCGGCCAAGGTCGGCATGACCGAGAACGACCCGCAAGCGGTCAAGGACCTGCCACCGCAGGGCGAAGGCGACTGAGCGGGCCCGTCTCGGCGTCCCTGCCGGAATTTCCCTGGGACACGCTGGCCGACGCGAAAGCGCTGGCCGGAGCCCATGACGGCGGCATCGTCGACCTGTCCGTCGGCACGCCGGTCGATCCGGTCGCGCCGCTGATTCAGGAGGCGCTGACGGCCGCCGCCTGGTCCCCGGGGTATCCCGCGACCGCCGGCACCGGCCGGCTGCGGGAATCGGCGGTCGCCGCCCTGGCCCGCCGCTACGGCATCACCGGCCTGCCCGAGTCGGCCGTGCTGCCGGTGATCGGCACCAAGGAGCTGATCGCCTGGCTGCCGACCCTGCTGGGGTTGGGCGCAGCTGATGTGGTGGTGATCCCGGAGCTGGCGTATCCGACGTATGAGGTCGGCGCCCGGCTGGCCGGCGCGCAGGTGCTGCGGGCGGACTCGCTGACCCAGCTGGGTCCGCTGTCGCCCGCGTTGGTCTACCTGAACTCCCCGAGCAACCCGACCGGCCGCGTGCTGGGCGTCGACCACCTGCGCAAGGTCGTGGGCTGGGCCCGCGAACGGGGTGTCCTCGTCGCGTCCGACGAGTGCTACCTGGGCCTGGCCTGGGACTTAGAAGCCGCAGAGCCGCTCTCGGTGCTGCATCCCGACGTCTGCGACGGCGACCACACCGGGTTGCTGGCCGTGCACTCGCTGTCGAAGAGCTCGTCGCTGGCTGGATACCGGGCCGGCCTGGTGGCCGGCGACCCGCGCGTCGTCGCCGAGTTGCTGGCGGTGCGCAAACACGCCGGGATGATCGTGCCGACGCCGGTGCAGGCCGCGATGGTGGCGGCCCTCGACGACGACGAGCACGAGAAGATGCAGCGGGAGCGCTACGCGCGGCGGCGGGCCGCGTTGGCGGCGGCGCTGCGCTCGGCGGGCTTCACCCTCGACCACTCCGAGGCCGGCCTCTATCTGTGGGCCACCTGCGGGCGGCCCTGCCGCGAGACCGTCGGCTGGCTCGCGGAGCGCGGCATCCTGGTGGCTCCCGGGGACTTCTACGGTCCCCGCGGCGCGCGGCACGTGCGGGTGGCGCTGACCGCCACCGACGAACGCATCGCCGCCGCTGTGCAGCGGCTCACGTAGCACTCGGGTAAGAATTATTCGTGACTTCTACCGCTGGCGCTTCCAAGCTCCGTATCCCGCTGTCAATCGGGGACATCGCCAAGCGGGTCTTTCTCGGCAAGCCGCTGATCACCGAGAACCTCAACGCCGAGAAGCTGTCGAATCCCGTTGCGCTCGGGGCGCTTTCGCCGGACGCGATCTCGTCGACCGCCTACGGTCCCGAACAGATCCTCATCGAGCTGCTGCCGCACGCCGGGCTGGCGGCGTTCCTGCTGCTGCTCCCGGTCACCGGCGTCATCCTGCTGATCCTGGTGCTGGTGGCCGCGTCCTACCGGCAGGTCGTGATGGCCTACACCCGCGCGGGCGGGTCCTACATCGTCGCGCGGGAGAATTTCGGCCCCCGGGTGGCGCAGGTCGCCGCCGCCGCTCTGCTGATCGACTACGTGGTCACCGTCGCCGTGCAGTCCGCGGCGGGGACGGTCGCGGTGGTGTCGGCGCTGCCGGCGCTGGGGCGCTACAGCCTGGAAATCACCGTCGGCGTAGTGATCCTGATCTGCTACCTGAACCTGCGCGGGCTCAAGGAAGCGGGAAAGCCGTTCGCGGTGGCGACGTACTCCTTCATCGTGATGGTCGGCTTGACGATCGTCGTCGGCGTCGCCCGCCACCTGTTCTGGGGCCTCGCGCTGGTGCCGCAACAGGCCGGAATGGTGCGGGTCGAGTCCGGCAACGGCGTGGTGATGGGCGCAACGGTTCTGGTGTTGCTGCGTGCGTTCGCCAACGGGGGTTCGTCGCTGACCGGCGTCGAAGCCATCTCCAACACCGTCGACGCCTTCCAAAAGCCTCAGGGCCGCAACGCACGCCGGGTGCTGACCGCCATGGCCTGCATTCTGGGCTTCCTGCTCGCCGGCGTCGCGTATCTGGCGTACGCCACCCACGCCACGCCGTACCTGACGGAGTATCCGTCGGTGCTGTCGCAGGTGGGCCGCGCCGTGTTCGGCAACGGGGCGGTCGGTGACGTCTTCTACTTCCTGGTCCAGGCGTCCACGGCCGCCATCCTGTTCACCGGCGCGAACACCAGCTTCAACGGCTTCCCGGCCCTGGCCAGCTTCGTCGCCGAGGACCGCTTTCTGCCCCGGCAGCTGACGAAGCGCGGTCACCGGCTGGTGTTCTCGAACGGCATCATCGCGCTGACCGCGCTGTCGGTGGCGCTGTTGGTGACGACCGGCGGATCGGTCAATGCGCTGGTGCCCTTCTATGCGATCGGCGTGTTCACCGGGTTCTCGATGGCCGGCTACGGCATGACCAAACACCATCTGACGCAGCGCGAACCGGGGTGGCGGCGCCGGCTGGCGATCAACCTGTCCGCGGCCGTCCTGTCGACGATCGTGGTCGGCATCTTCGCGGTGGCCAAGTTCACCGAGGGCGCCTGGCTGGTGGTCGTCGTCTTCCCCGTGCTGGTGTTCATCCTGATCCGGCTCAACAAGGAGTACCGGGCCGAGGCCGCCATCCTCGAGATGTTCCGCACCGACCGCCCCGAATTGGTGAAGTACGCCCGGCATCGCGTGTTCGTCTTCGTCAACTCGCTCGACCTCGCGACGATCGAGGGGCTGCGCTACGGCAAGGGGCTGCGGGCCGACGAGCTGATCGCGGTGCACTTCATGGTCGACGCGGCCCATGCCGCGCAGCTGCGGAAACGTTGGGACAACTTCGATCTCGACACCCCGCTGCGCGTCGTCGACTGCCCGGACCGGCGCGTCACCCGGGCCGCGCAACTGCTGGTCGCCAAGGCCGTCAAGGAACAAGGCAACACCAACGTGACGGTGCTGCTGCCGCGCCGGACGTATGCGCCGCTGCTGGGACGGCTGCTGCACGACCGCACCGCGGACAAAGTCGCCCGTGCCGTCAGCCTGCTGCCCGACGCGGCCGCGACGATCGTGCCCTACGACGTGCAGTCGCGGATCCAGGAGGCGTACCCCGAGCGCTTCGAGCAGCGCCTGGTGCGTGAGCTGGACAAGCTCGAAACGTGGGTGTTCCAGGGCGAGGAGCGCGACGCCGACGAATACGCGCACCCCGAACCCAGCGATCGCCCGTCGTCGGTGATCACCGTGGCCGGCCTGATCCCCGGCCAGCGCGCGACCTTCGAGGGGCGGGTCGGCGAGGTCGAGGACGTCACCCAACGGCGCCGCACCTATCGGCAGGTGGTGGTAGGCGACGACACGGGAGAGATCACCATTTCCTTCCGCCCCGGGCACGGCGCCGACATACAGCCCGGTCAGCTGCTGCGGGTGATCGGCAAGGCGCGGCAGAGCGGCAACCGGCCGATCACGATGGTCGACCCCGCCTATCACGTCCTCGAGGACGCCGGCGAGAAGGAGCGGCCGGACGCAAGTGGCGGCGCGGACGGTTAGATTCGTTGGCATGAGACGAGTGGGGGCTGTCCTATCGCCAGTGTTGTCCGTAGTGAGTCTGGTGTTCACCGCCAACGGCTACCGCCCGTTGACCAAGAGCGGCTACGGCTCGTTGTACGCGTTCGCGTACGGCCTGTTCGCGTCGGAGCTGCCGTTGCCGACGTTGGCCGCGCAGGTGGGGGCGTTCGCGGCGGTGTCCCGCCGGCTGTCCGGGCGGGTGCGCCTGGTCGGCGGGGCACTGGCGGGGCTGTCCTGGCTGGGGCTGCTGGGCCTGCGCCGCTCCGGACGCCGGGCCGACGAGCCGCTGACCTCAGCCTTGGACGAAGGCCTGGGCCCGGACCGTCGCACCGAGTCGGGCGACCTGTGGCAGCGGTCGGCGCCGGGGGGAGCGACCGCGAAGAAGCCCGGTGTGGTGCGCATGCTGCGGGTTTACCGCGACTACGCGCACGACGGGGACATCAGCTACGGCGAGTTCGGCTCGCGCAACCACCTGGACGTCTGGCGGCGGCCCGACCTGGACCGGGGTGCCCGCGCGCCGGTGTTGCTGCAGGTTCCCGGCGGCGCCTGGATGACGGGCAATAAGCGCGGCCAGGCGCATCCGCTGATGAGCCACCTCGCGGAGCTGGGCTGGGTCTGCGTGGCCATCAACTACCGGCTCAGCCCGCGGTCGACCTGGCCGGACCACATCGTCGACGTCAAGCGCGCGATCGCCTGGACCAAGGAGAACATCGCCGAATACGGGGGTGATCCGGACTGGATCGCGATCACCGGCGGCTCGGCGGGCGGGCACCTGTCGTCGCTGGCCGCGCTCACCCCCAACGATCCGCAGTTCCAGCCGGGGTTCGAGGCGGCCGACACCCGGGTGCAGGCGGCCGTCCCGTTCTACGGCGTCTACGACTTCACCCGTTCGGACGCCTCGATGCATCCGTTGCTGACGCCGGTGGTGGCCAAGAATGTATTCAAGTTGAGCCGGACGCAGATCGCGGAGCCGTTTCGGCTGGCCTCGCCGATCACCCACGCCACCGCGGACGCGCCGCCGTTCTTCGTGCTGCACGGCCGCAACGACTCGCTGATCCCGGTCGAGCAGGCGCGCATCTTCACCGCGCGGCTGCGTGAGGTCAGCCGCAATCCCGTCGTCTACGCCGAGTTGCCTTGCGCGCAGCACGCTTTCGACATCTTCGGATCCCCGCGCGCGGCGCACGCCGCGGTGGCGGTCGAACAGTTCCTGGCCGAGGTGTACGCGTCCGACCGAAGCCGACTCGACCAGCCCGCCTGCGGCTGACCCCCGGCTAACCCCAGCCGTGCCATTCGCCTGAAGCCAATCAGCGCTTGCAGTTAAACTAGTTTAGTTTGGCTACCAACGCTGTGACCTGCACATAACGAGACTTGAGCCCGAATGTCGGGGGAGCATGGCACGCGCATCGGCGTGCGGGGCTCGTTCGCACACTCCCACGGCGGCTGGCTGCCCGGCGTCGAGAGACCAGACAGGGGACTGCAGATTGCGCGCCGCAAATTCCACACCCGTTGCCGTCATAGGCATGGCTTGTCGGCTGCCCGGCGGAATCGACTCTCCCCAACGCCTGTGGGAGGCGTTGCTGCGCGGCGACAATCTGGTGGGCGAGGTTCCCGCGGACCGGTGGGACGCGGACCTGTTCTACGACGCGGAGCCGGGTGTACCGGGCCGGTCGGTGTCGCGGTGGGGCGCCTTCCTGGACGACGTCGGGGGCTTCGACTGCGACTTCTTCGGCATGACGGAGCGGGAGGCCATCGCGATCGACCCGCAGCACCGGCTGCTGCTGGAGGCCTCGTGGGACGCGATCGAGCACGCGGGTCTGGACCCGGCGCGGCTCGCGGAGTCGCAGACCGGCGTGTTCGTCGGGCTGACGCACGGCGACTACGAGTTGCTGTCCGCGGACTGCGGCGCCGCTGAAGGGCCCTACGGCTTCACCGGCACCAGCAACAGCTTCGCGTCGGGCCGGGTGTCCTACGCGCTGGGGCTGCGCGGTCCCGCGGTCACCGTCGACACGGCGTGTTCGTCCGGCCTGATGGCCGTGCACCAGGCCTGCCGCAGCCTGGCCGACGGGGAAAGCGACCTGGCCATCGCCGGCGGTGTCTCCGTCACGCTCGAACCGCGCAAGTCCGTGTCCGGGTCGCTGCAGGGCATCCTGTCGCCCACCGGCCGCTGCTCCGCGTTCGACGCCGCGGGCGACGGCTTCGTCACCGGCGAGGGCTGCGTCGTGGTGCTGCTCAAGCGGTTGCCCGACGCGCAGCGCGACGGCGACCGCATCCTGGCCGTCGTGCGTGGCACCGCGGCCAACCAGGACGGCCGCACCGAGAACATCGCGGCACCGTCGCAGGACGCGCAGATCGCGGTATACCGGTCGGCGCTGGCCGCCGCGGGATTGGATTCGCAGGACGCCGCCACGATCGGCCTGGTCGAGGCGCACGGCACGGGAACCCCGGTGGGCGACCCGATCGAATACGCCAGCCTGGCCGCGGTCTACGGGACCGACGGCCCCTGCGCGCTGGGCGCGGTGAAGACGAACTTCGGCCACCTGCAGTCGACGTCGGGTCCGCTCGGCCTGATCAAGGCGGTCCTTGCCCTGCAGCATGGCGTGGTTCCGCGGAACCTGCACTTCACCCGGCTGCCCGACGACCTCGCGCCGATCCCGACGGAGCTCTTCGTGCCGCAGGCCACCACGCCCTGGCCCATCGAAGGGCTGCGCCGCGCCGCGGTGTCGTCCTACGGCATGTCCGGCACCAACGTGCACGCGATTCTCGAGCAAGCACCGGCACAGGCGCCGCTGGAAGTCACGGAAGCGCCTGTGCCGCTGCTGTTCCCGGTGTCCGCGACGTCCGCCGAGCAGCTGCGCGTCACGGCCGCCCGGCTGGCGGATTGGGTCGACGAGCACGCCGGCGAGTTGGTGCTGCGGGATCTCGGCTACACCCTGGCGCGCCGTCGGGCGCACCGGTCGGTGCGCACCGTGGTGTCGGCCTGTAGCGCCCGCGAGCTGAGCAAGGCGTTGCGGGCGGTCGCCGACGGCGACATCCCCTACCCGCCCGCGGTACCGCAGGAGGATCGCGGCCCGGTCTGGGTGTTCTCCGGGCAGGGCTCGCAGTGGCCGGTGATGGGCGGCGACCTGCTCGTCCGGGAGCCGGTGTTCGCCGCGGCGATCGCGGCGATGGAGCCCGTGATCGCCGAGGAGGCGGGCTTCTCGGTGACCGAGGTTCTCTCGGGTCAGGCGAAGGTGACCGGCATCGAGCGGGTGCAGCCGACGATCGTCGCGATGCAGATCGCGCTGGCCGAGACGCTGAAGTCCTACGGGGTGCGTCCCGGCGCGGTGATCGGGCACTCGCTCGGCGAGTCCGCGGCGGCCGTCGTCGCCGGGGCGCTCTCGGTCCGGGACGGTCTGCGGGTGATCTGCCGTCGCTCCCGCCTGTTGTCGCGCATCGCCGGCAGCGGGGCCATGGCGTTGGTGGAACTGCCTGGGCAGCAAGTGCTTTCGGAGCTGTCCAGTCGCGGGGTGTCCGACGTCGTGCTGTCGGTGGTCGCCTCGCCCACCGTCACCGTGGTCGGCGGCGACACCGGGGCCGTACGCGAGATGGTGGCCGCCTGGCAGGAGCAGGGCGTGATGGCGCGTGAGGTGGTGGTGGACGTCGCGTCGCACTCGCCGCAGGTCGATCCGATCCTCGACGATCTGGTCGACGCCCTCGCCGACCTGGAGCCGACCGCGGCGGAGGTTCCGTACTACTCGGCGACCCTGTGGAACCCGCGGGAGCGTCCGCCGTTCAACGCCGACTACTGGGCCGAAAACCTGCGCTACACCGTGCGGTTCGCGGCGGCCGTGCAGGCGGCGCTCAAGGACGGTTTCCGCGTCTTCGGGGAGCTGTCGCCGCATCCGCTGCTGACCCACGCCATCGAGCAGAACGCCGCCAGCCTGGACATCACCGGGGTGGCGCTGGCGGCCATGCGGCGCGAGCAGGAACTGCCGCTCGGGCTGCGCGGCTTCGTCGCCGACGTACACAGCGCCGGCGGCGCGGTGGACTTCGCTGCCCTGTATCCCACCGGGAACCTGGTGGACGCGCCGCTGCCGACCTGGACGCACCGGCAGCTGATGCTCAGCCGCGAGTCGGCCGACCACCCCGGCCACGGCGCCGCCGTGACGGCCGTCCACCCGCTGCTCGGGGCGCATGTCCACCTGCGCGAGGAGCCCGAGCGCCACGTGTGGCAGGGCGAAGTCGGCACCGAGACGCACCCGTGGCTCGGCGACCACCAGATCCACAACGTCGCCGCGCTGCCCGGCGCCGCCTACTGCGAGATGGCGCTGGCCGCCGCGCGCGCGACCCTCGGCCAGCGGTCCGAGGTCCGCGACCTCGTGTTCGACGAGACGCTCCTGCTGGCCGCCGACACGGTGGCCTCGTCGGCGGCCACGGTCGCCGATCCGGGCGTGCTGGAGTTCGTGGTGGACACCCACGACGACGGCGAACGCGTGCGCCGGGCCACCGCGGTGCTGCACGCCCTGGACAACCTGGACGAGCCCGCCGCGCACGACCTGCACACGCTGATGGCCAACCACCCGTCCCGCATCGAGGGCGACGAACTGCGCAAGGGCTTCGAGACCGTCGGCATTCAGTACGGCCCGGCGTTCGGGGGCCTGGCCGCGGTGCAGGTCGCCGAGAAGGACATCACGTCGGTGCTCGCCGAGGTCGCGCTGCCGCCGTCGATCCGGTCCCAGCAGTCGGCGTACGGCGCGCACCCCGCGATGCTCGACGCGTGCTTCCAGTCGGTGGTCGTGCATCCCGTGGCGCAGCAGGCCAGCCAGGGTGGTCCGCTGTTGCCGATGGGTGTGCGCACGCTGCGCAACTACCACTCCATGCGCAACGCGCACTATTGCCTGACCCGCGTCCGCCCGACGCGGGCGGGGGAGCGCGAGGCCGGCATAGAAGCTGACATCGACGTGATGGACCAGTCCGGGACGGTTCTGCTGACCGTCGAGGGACTGCGACTGGGCGGCGGAGTTTCCCAGCGGGAGCGCGAGCACCGCGTGCTCAACGAGCGGCTGTTCACCATCGAATGGGAATCGCGCGAGCTGCCGCACGCATCCAGCGAACCGGGATCGTGGCTGCTGCTGAGCGCCTGCCCACTTGCCTGCGACGACGAGCTGACGGCGCGGCTCGGCGACGCGCTGAACACCGACGACGCCCACTGCACGACCGCGCACCTGCCGGTGGGATCCGACGGCATCGACACCGAACGGCTGCGTGACCTGCTCACCGGCGGCGGGACGCATGGCGTCCTCAAGGGCCTCACCGGGGTGGTCGTGCTGACCGCCTCGACGGCCGGCGCGTCGGAGGGCGAACTGCGGCGCGGCCGGGACTACGTGTCCCACCTGGTCGACATCGCCCGCGAGCTGGCGGACCTGCCGGGCCAGCCGCCCCGGCTGTTCGTGGTCACCCGGAACGCCGTGACAGTGCGACAGGGCGACCTGACGAACCTGGAGCAGGCCGGGCTGCGCGGCCTGACCCGCGTGATCGATTCCGAACACCCGCACCTGGGCGCGACCCTGATCGACATCGACGACACCGAGGCGGCCGCCGAGCAGGTGGCCCGGCAGCTGCACAGCGGCTCGGAGGAGGACGAGACCGCCTGGCGCGGCGGCGGCTGGTACACCGCTCGGCTGCGGCACGGCCCGCTGCGGCCGGCCGAGCGGCGCACCACCGTGGTGGACCATGAGGTCGACGGCATGCGCCTGCAGATCCGCAGCCCCGGCGACCTCGAGTCGCTGGAGTTCGTCGCGGCCGCCCGGGTGGCGCCGGGGCCAGGCGAGATCGAGGTCGCGGTGACCGCGTCCACCGTCAACTTCGCCGACGCGCTGGTCGCCTTCGGCCGGTATCCCACCTTCGAGGGCGGTCGGACGCAACTCGGCAGCGACGTCGCCGGTGTGGTGACTGGGGTCGGGCCGGGCGTCACCGAGCATCGGGTCGGCGACCACGTGGCCGGGGTGTCGGCGCACGGCTGCTGGGGCACCTTCGTGATCTGCGACGCCCGGCTCGCGGTCACGCTGCCTGCCGAGGTGCCGCTGGCCGAGGCCGCCGCGGTGCCCACCGCGTACGCGACGGCGTGGCACGGCCTGCACGACCTGGCCCGCATCGCGCCGGGCGACAAGGTGCTGATCCACTCCGGCACCGGCGGCGTCGGGCAGGCGGCGATCGCGATCGCCCGGGCCGTCGGGTGCGAGATCTTCGCGACGGCAGGCAGCCCCCAGCGCCGACAACTGTTGCGCGACATGGGCGTCGAGCACGTCTACGACTCACGCAGCACCGAGTTTGCCGACCAGATCCGGCGTGACACCGACGGCTACGGCGTCGACGTCGTGCTCAACTCGCTGCCCGGGGCCGCCCAACGCGCGGGCATCGACCTGCTCGCGTTCGGGGGCAGGTTCGTCGAGATCGGCAAGCGCGACATCTACGGCGATACCCGGCTCGGATTGTTCCCGTTCCGCCGCAACCTGTCGCTGTATGCGGTCGACCTGGCGCTGCTGGCGCAGACGCACCCGCAGACCGTCCGACGCCTGCTGACCACCGTCTTCGGGCGCGTGGCCGACGGTGTGCTGCCGGCGCCGCACACCACGCACTACCCGATTCACGACGCCGCCGTCGCCGTGCGCCTCGTCGGCGGTGCCGGGCACACCGGCAAGGTGCTGCTCGACGTGCCGCGCACCGGAAGGACCGTGGCCGTCGTACCGCCGGAGCAGGTCCGTCCGTTCCGCGCCGACGGCGCCTACATCGTCACCGGCGGGATCGGCGGCCTGGGCCTGTTCCTCGCCGGCGAGATGGCCTTTCCCGGCGGCACGGCCGGCTGCGGGCGGATCGTGCTCAACTCCCGCTCGGCGCCCGACGCGCGGGCGCTGCAGGCCATCGAGGACCTGCGCGCCCGCGGCGCGGACATCGCGGTCGAGTGTGGTGACGTCGCCGAGCCCACGACGGCCGAGCGCCTGGTGGCGGCTGCGACGGCGACGGGACTGCCGGTGCGCGGTGTGTTGCACGCGGCGGCGGTCGCCGAGGACGCGACGCTGGCCCACGTCACCGAGGAGCTGATCGACCGCTGCTGGGCGCCGAAGGTCTACGGCGCGTGGAACCTGCACCGGGCGACCGTGGGCGAGCCGCTGGACTGGTTCTGCGTGTTCTCGTCGGCCGCCGCGCTCGTGGGTTCGCCGGGTCAGGGCGCCTACGCCGCGGCCAACAGCTGGCTGGACGCCTTCGCCCAATGGCGGCGCGCCCAGGGCCTGCCGGGCGCCGCGATCGCCTGGGGCGCGTGGTCGGAGGTCGGCCGCGCCAACGCCCTGGCCGAAGACGCCGGCGTCGCGATCCAGCCCGCCGAGGGCTACCGCGCGTTCGAGACGTTGCTGCGCTACGACCGCCCCTACGCCGGCTACGCGCCGATCATGGGCACGCCGTGGCTGACGTCGTTCGCGCAGCGCAGCCGCTTCGCCGAGGCGTTCCAGTCCGTGGCTGGCGACCAGCCGGACTCGGGCAGGTTCCTCGCCGAACTCAAGGCGCTGCCCCGCGACGAATGGCCCGGCACGATCCGCCGGCTGGTGTCCGGCCAGATCACCCTGCTGCTGCGGCGCACGATCGACCCCGATCGCCCGCTGTCGGACTACGGCATGGACTCGCTGGGCAACCTCGAACTGCGCACGCGAATCGAAATCGAAACCGGCGTCCGCATCAGCCCCGCCAAGATCACCACGGTGCGGGGTCTCGCCGAGCACCTGTACGACGAGCTCGCCGCGCTGGCCGACCGGGCCTGACGTCGAGGCTGCGCCGAGGGCGTTGACTCCCGGCGAACGTCGACCGCTGATAGGCGTCTTTCGCAGCCGGTTCACTCTCGGCGGCTTGCGCGCCGGTCGCTGTCACTCCCGTCGCCGCCACTCTCTTCGCCGCCACTCCCGTCGCCGCCACTCCCGTCGCCGCCACGCCTGTCGCCGCCACGCCTGTCGCCGAAAGTGAAGCCACTGCGGAAATCCGGCGGCTTTTTCGCAGTGGCTTCACTCTCGACGAAGCGTGCCGCCGCACGCGGCGAAGCGTGCCGGCGCACGCGACGGAGCTGTCGCCAGTCGCCACTAGCGAAGATCCGGCCACCGAATCTGCGGCCTCAGAACACGTTCGGCGGACGAGAACGCGCTATAACCCCAGCACGCCGGCGACGAGCAACACGCAGCCGACTCCGGTGAGCAGCGCGGCGACCTCGACGCGCCGCCGCGACCGGATCCACTCGTTGAGCGTGGCCATCCGCGCCCGAGTCGCGTCGGGGGCCAGCAGATACGCGACGAGCGGGATCTCGACCAGCGCGAAGGCGACGACATTGAACATCACCAGCGCCCCGACCTGCGTCCCGGCCGCCGCGCCGGACGCCAGGATGACCGCGAGCACGGCCAGGTAGTCCACCGACGGCAGCGCGATCCCCAGTCCGGCTACCGCGGCGATCCACAGCGACCGCCCGTCGAGCAGGCGCTGGACGCGGGCCGGCAACTGCCGGGGACCGGACGGCCCGGCGCCCGCGGCGGCCCGGACCGCCAACACGGCGGCGACCAGCAGGGCCAGCGCGCCGATCATGATCTGCACGAGCGGCAGCGTCAGATGGGTCGACGCGGTCAGCCGGCGGCGCACGACGAACAGCACGACCAGGCCGACCGTCAGGCCCATCGCGTAACCGCCGGACAGGAACGCCAGCAGCTGCAGCATCGGCCGCGGGCGGTTCAGCATCAACACGGTCATGCCGATCCGAAACGGTTCCAGGCTCACCGCGATCGCCATCACCAGGACGGTGATCCACACAGGGTTAATTCCGTTCAGGCGTCCAACCGGGTGAACTGCTGCTGGCGGTACTGCTCGACACAGGCGGCCCGCCTGATCTTGCCGCTGGTGGTCGTCGGGATCGAGCCGGGCGGCACCAGGACCAGGTCGGCGACGTTGAGCCCGTGCGACTTCGAGATCGCCGCGGTGACATCGTTCTTGACGACGTTGAGCTTCTCCTGCGCTTCCTCGACGGAGTCGCCGCGCTTCTTGACCTCGATGATGGTGACCAGTTTCTCCGTCTGATCCACCGGCACCGAGATCGCGGCGACCCGGCCGCCGGTGATCTCCTGGACCGTCGACTCGATGTCCTCGGGGTAGTGGTTGCGCCCGTAGACGATCAGCAGATCCTTCATCCGGCCGACGATGAACATCTCACCCTCGGAGACGAAGCCGAGGTCTCCGGTCCGCAGCCAGGGCCCTTCGGGGGTGCCGGGCGACGGGTCGGCGAGCATGCCGCCGAAGGTGCGGGCCGTCTCCTCCGGCTTCTGCCAGTAGCCCTGCGCGACGTTGTCGCCGCGCACCCAGATCTCACCCGTCGTACCCGCGGGGCACTCGATGCGGGTGTCGGGATCCACGATGCGCACCAGCGGCGACTGCGGCATGCCGTAGCTGAGCAGCGGTGCACCGTCGGCGTCGTCGGCGCGTTCCGCGGTGCCCGCGGACAGCTTCGCGGGTTCGAAATACACCACCGTCGGCGGGTTGCCGTCCTTCGGGCGGCTGGCGGCATACACCGTGCCCTCGGCCAAACCGTATGAGGGCAGCATCATTTCGTCGCGGAAGTGGTATTGGCCGAAGCGGTCCGAGAAGCGTTTCAGCGTGGCCGGGTGGATGCGCTCACTGCCGCTGATGATGCCCTGGCAGCCACCGAGATCGAGGCCGGCCATGTCGGCGTCGGTCGTCTTGCGCACGGCCAACTCGAACGCGAAGTTCGGCGACGCGGAAAACGGGTGGCGGGCGGTGGCCAGCGCCTGGATCCACCGGGCCGGACGCTGCAGGAACGCGATCGGACTCATCAGCTCGCCGCGCCAGCCGCCCAGGATGGGGGCGACGACGCCGAGGACCAGGCCCATGTCGTGGTAGAACGGCAGCCACGAGACCATCGTGAGATCGCCCGGCGCGACCCCCTTGGTCGACGCGAAGTACCCCGCCATCAGCTGCTGGAAATTCGCCATCAGGTTGCGGTGGGTGATCATCACGCCCGCCGGAAGGCGCGTCGAACCCGACGTGTACTGCAGGTACGCCGGGCCGGGCCCGTCGGTGAGGCGGATGCTCGACGGATTCTCGGCGTCCAGATCCAGCGCGTCGACCTCGATGATCGCGGCTTCCAGCGTGCCGACATACTCGGCGAGGGTCGGCGCGACAGCCTTCGTGGTCAGGATGACCGTCGGCGCGGTGTCCGCCAGCACGGCGCTCACCCGTTCGTCGTGGGCACCGGCCGACGGGACCGACAGGGGCACCGCGATCAGGCCCGCGTGCATCGAGCCCAGGAAGGCCACGATGTATTCCAGGCCTTGCGGCGCCAGGATCACCGCCCGGTCCCCGGCCGAGCCGTGCCGCCTGACCTCATGCGCCAGGTTCAAGGTGCGCTGGTACAGCTGAGCCCAGGTCAGGGTCTCGTTGACGCCCGACCAGTCCTGCTCGTAGTCGGTGAAGCTGAACGCCGTGTCGTCGGGCTGCAAACCGGCGCGTTCGCGCAACAGGGACAGGACGGACGAACTTTGCATGGCCGCTACGTTACCGTTCGGCCCCGGCACCTACCCGGGGTTTGCCGGCGGGCGGGGGCTGTAGCGGTCGAGCAGTTCGATCACTTGAGCGGCCAGCTCGTCGATGTCGGCGTCGGTGGTGTCGAGCACCAGCTCCGGGTTCTCCGGCGCCTCATATGGGGCGTCCACACCGGTGAGGCCCTTGAGTTCGCCGCTGCGGGCGCGTGCGTAGAGGCCCTTGGGGTCCCGCTTCTCGCACTCCGCCAGCGAGGTCGCGACGTGCACCTCGATGAACGGCAGCTTCGCGGCGTCGTTGAGGGCGCGCGCGGTCTCCCGGTCCGACTTCAGCGGTGACACCAGCGACGCCAGCGCCACCACCCCGGCGTCGGCCAGGAGTCGCGTCAAATGCCCTACCCGCCTGATGTTTTCGGTGCGGTCACCGGGCGAGAAGCCCAGGTCGTCGGACAGGCCGTGGCGCAGGTTGTCGCCGTCGAGCAGATAGGCCACCCGGCCCGACTCCACCAGCGCGCGCTCCACGGCCACCGCGACCGTCGACTTGCCGGATGCGGGCAGGCCGGTGAACCAGATCGTCGCGCCCGGCTGGCCGGTCGCCTGCCAGCGATGCCGGCGGTCCAGCGCCGAGGGATGCCACCGGATGTCGGTGCGGGCGTGCGTGCCCGGCTTGACCTCGCGCGCCTCGATGATGGTGCCGGCGCCGACGGTGTCGTTGGTGGTCTCGTCGATCAGGATGAACGCGCCGCTGTCGCGGTTCTCTACGTACGGGTCGGCGACGACGACGGAGCTGGTGCGCAGCGTCACCGTGCCAATGTCGTTGAGCGCCAGCTCAACCGGCTGATCCAGCTCGTCCAGCGTCTCCGGGTCCAGCCGGGTGTGCAGCTCCTGCACCGTGGTCCGCACGGTCTTGGTCGTCTGCTTGAGCGCCAGCCGGTCACCGGCCCGCAGCGGGGTGTCGATGAACCAGCACACCGTCGCGTCCAGTTCGCGGGCGAGCACGGGAACGCTGGCGTCGTCGGCGCCGCTGATGAACACGTCACCGCGGCCCACGTCGATGTCGTCCTGCAGCTCGATCGAGACCGACAGCGGCGCGACGGCCGTGGTCCGGTCGTCGTCAAGAGTGTCCAGCGCGGTCACGGTGGAGCGGGTGCCCGCGGGCAGCGACACGACGGAGTCGCCGACGCTGAGCGTGCCCGCCGCGAGCCGCCCGGTGTAGCGGCGGCGCACGTCGTCGGTGGGGCGTGAAACCCACTGGATCGGCAGCCGCAGCCGCGAGGCTTCCGGTTGGGGCGCAGCCAGTTTGACGTTCTCCAGGTAGTCCAGCAGCGTCGGGCCGTCGTACCACGGGGTCCGGTCGGAGCGGTGCACGACGTTGTCGCCGAGCTTGGCCGCGATCGGGATCGTCGTGATTCTGCTGTCGCCGAGGCGCGCGGCGGTCTGGTCCAACTCGTCCTTGACCCTGCGGAACGCACCCTCGTCGAAGTCGACGAGGTCGATCTTGTTCACCGCGGCCACAAAATGCTTGATGCCCAAAAGCTTTGCGATCCGGGCGTGGCGTCGGGTCTGCCGCAGCACCCCGGCGCGCGCGTCGACCAGCAGGATCGCCACGTGCGCGTTGGACGCGCCGGTGAACATGTTGCGGGTGTAGCGCTCGTGGCCGGGGGTGTCGGCCAGGATGTAGCTGCGGGCGGCAGTGGAGAAGAAGCGGTAGGCGACGTCGATCGTGATGCCCTGTTCGCGTTCGGCGCGCAGGCCGTCGGACAACGCGGCCAGGTCGGCCACGCCGTCTTCGTCGGTCACGGCCTCGAGGTGGTCGAGCGGCAGGCTGTCGGTGTCGTGCATGAGCCGGCCGATCAGCGTGCTCTTGCCGTCGTCCACCGAACCCGCGGTGGTGATGCGCAGCAACTGGCGTGTCACGGGGCTCATCAGAAGTAGCCTTCCCGCTTGCGGTCTTCCATCGCGGCGGCGGAGGTGCGATCGTCGGCGCGGGTCTCGCCGCGCTCGGACACGGTCGCCGCCGAGATCTCGGTGATGACACCGGCGATGTCGGTGGCCGTGGAGCGCACCGCCCCGGTGATGGTCAGGTCGCCGACGGTGCGGTAGCGCACCCATTCGGTCGCCGCGGTCTCGCCGTTTTGCGGGCTGGTGTACTCCGACACCGCCAACAGGATGCCGTCGCGTTCGAACACCTCACGCTCGTGCGCGTAGTAAATCGACGGTATCTCAAGGTTTTCCAGCTCGATGTAGCGCCAGACGTCGAGCTCGGTCCAGTTGCTCAGCGGGAACACCCGAACCTGCTCGCCCTTCTTGATCCGGCCGTTGTACAACGTCCAGGGCTCGGGGCGCTGCGCCCGCGGATCCCACTGGCCGAACTCGTCGCGGAAACTCAGGATCCGCTCCTTGGCGCGGGCCCGCTCCTCGTCGCGGCGGGCGCCGCCGAACGCCGCATCGAAGTTGCCCTCCTCCAGCGCGTCGAGCAGGGTGCGCGTCTGCGCGCGGTTGCGGGAGGCGCTCGGGCCCGGGTCGGGGACGCGGCCCTTGTCGATCGACTCCTGCACCGACGCGACGATGAGCTTGTGCCCCTCGCCGGTGACCCGGCGGTCGCGGAACTCGATCACCTCGGAGAAGTTGTGCCCGGTGTCCACGTGCATCACCGGAAAGGGCAGCGGAAACGGCCGAAAAGCCTTTTCCGCCAGGCGAAGTAACACGATCGAATCCTTGCCCGCCGAGAACAGCAGCACGGGCCGCTCGAGTTCGGCGGCGACTTCGCGGATGATGTGCACCGCCTCGGCTTCCAACAGCCGCAGCTCGTCGACGCGCAGGGCGTCGGTCGCGGAAGTCATGTCGGGAGTCCCTCTCTCTCGGCGTCCGTCCGGTACCGGTCTACCCACTCGTCGGAACGTTGGTCGGCCTGCCGCTGCAGCACCGGCTCCGGCGCCAGGCGCGGGTCCAGACCCAGGCGCTCGAGGATGTCGGCCACCACCTGAGTCAGGTTGCGCCACAACACCGGATAGGAGATCTCGATCGGTTCCACCTTCTCTTCGGCGAACCAGTTCTTCCAGCCGACTTCCTGCGCCCGCAACATTTTCACCACATGCGCGATGGCGCCGGCGTGATACGTCGCGCGCGCGTCGCGCACCGGGTCCGGCCGGCCGCGCCAGACCCGGGTCTGCACGGCCCGCCAGAACGACACCGCCTGCGACACCACGTCGGGCCGGTGGATGTGGATGAGCAGCGGCTCCTCGCCGACGACGTCGCGGATGGCGGCCAGCAGGCCGTCACCGGACCGGTTCGGCAGTCCGCTCGCCCGGTCGAGCAGCAGCGGCGTCTGGTTCCACATCAGCTTGCCGCCCCAGACGCCGTTGGGCGTCTTGCCGGTCGTGCGGATGTAGTCGCGCCAAATCTCCGGCGGCGCGAGGTCGGGCGTGCCGACGTCCAGCGGGTCCAGCAGCGCCAGGATCGACTCGTCGTCGACTCCGGCGAACCATTCCCGCGGCTGTGGGGCCTGGCTGGTGGCGGGTAAGTATTGGAAGAACTCCGCGGGTTCGCCGGCCACCCCGGTCGCACGCAGCGATTCGACCAGCAGCGTGCTGCCACTGCGCTGGGACGCCAGGACCAGGTATGACGACGGGTTGTCTGCCATCCTGGCAGCCTAGCGGTAGGGAAATCCCGTGCAACACATTGCTTTACCTTCACGCTGAAGATAACCATTGCGCGGGCTCTAGTCGCTGGCGCGCTCGAATTTCACGTCTTCGTTGTACGCGCCGGCGCAGGGGCTGCCGATGACCTGCTTATGCCCGCGACCGGTCAACAACGGGATCGGGTCGGGCGCGGGCTGCGGGAGCGGAAATTCCCAATGCACCACGATTTGATCGTCGCCGCCGCCCGTGCAGTGGCTCTTGCCCGAGTAGTCGTAGATCCACTTGCCGCCGGCGAAGATGTACAGCTCGTCGCCCTCCTTGTAGGCCGCGTAGCTGACGCAGCGATCGCCGGTGCGAAGGCAGTAGGTCGTGAACGTGGTGTGCCACGAAGTCGGGTTGTAGCTGCCGTTGGGCGTTTGGGTCGCGTTGTAGCGGCCGTGGAATGCGCTGGCCGGGGACGTGACGAGCGCGGGCTGGGTGTCGGGGTCGGGCAGGCCGCTGACGTCGACGTCGCCGGTCCGGGTGAAGGTGACCGTGCGCTCGTTGCCGCAGGCCGAGTCATTGCTGTCGGCGCGGTAGGTGCCGGACAGCGTCGCCTCTGATCGCCCGCGCAGGGTGACGACCGACCAGTATTCGGCGGGGAACTTGCACGACGCGAAGTTGGGTTCGTTGGGCGGCGGCGCATTGAGCAGGTTCGCGGCGACCGCTTGCCACTGTCCGCCGACCTTGTCGAACGTGAACGTCGTCTGCAGTACGGGACCGCCCGTCGCGGTCGCCGTCGCGACGCAGACGGTGGAGCGGCACGACGAACGCACCGACCACTGCCCGGTCAACGCCGTCGAGCCGGGAAGGGCTTGCCCGCCGTGGGCGGTTGCCGGGCCGAAGTCGACGCGGTACACGCCGGTGAAGGGCCCGGTGTTCGGCGGCGGCGCGCTGCTCGTCGGGGCGGCGTCGGGACTGCCGGGCTGGTTGTCGCCGTTGCTGAGCGCCACCGCGATGACGACCGCGATCACCAGCGCCACCGCCGCGCCGACGGCCGCCAGCGCGATCCAGCCGCGGTTGCGCTTCGGCGGGATGGGGACCGGGACGGGGGCGAACCGCGTCGGCCCGGAAACGGGGGCGTACTGCGGCGGGCTGGGGCCAGGACTGGGGTTGGGGTTGGGGACGTTGGGAACGTGGGGAACGTTGGGAACGTGGGGAACGTAGCCGTACTGGGTCGGCGGCGCGGACCAACCGCCGTGATACGCCGGCGGCGTCTGCCACACCGGCTGGGGCACCGCGATAGGCGCGGTGATCGCCGCGCGGGCTGCGGTGGCCAGCTCCTTGGTGGTCGCGTAGCGCTCGGCGGGGTTCTTGGCCAGTCCCTTGGCGACGACGGCGTCGAGGCCGGTGGGCAGGTTGCGGCGCAGCGCCGACGGGCGTGGCGGCGGCTGCGTCAGGTGCCCGCCGAGCTGCTGCTCGAGGCTGTCGCCCGGGAAGGGTTGCATGCCGGTGAGGCACTCGTGCATGACGCAGGTCAGGGAGTAGATGTCGGCGCGGTGGTCGGCGTTTCCTGTGGTCAGGCGCTCGGGTGCGAGGTAGGCGTAGGTACCCAGCACGTTCCCGGCGTTGGTCAGCGACGTGTCACTGGTGTTGCGCGCGATGCCGAAGTCGATGAGGTAGGCGAAGTCGTCCTCGCCGACCAGGATGTTGGACGGCTTGACGTCGCGGTGGATCAGGTCGATGCGGTGGGCGGCATTCAGCGCCGACGCCACCTGCTCGACGATGTGCACCGCCCGGGCCGGCTCCAGCGGACCGCCGGCCAGGATGGCGTGCAGGTCGCGGCCCTCGATCAGGCGCATCGTCACATACAGCCGGCCGTCGATCTCGCCGAAGTCGTGGATCGGCACCACGTGCGGATCGTTGAGCCCTGCCGCCGAGCGGGCCTCCCGGCGGAAGCGCTGCTGGAACACCTCGTCGTTGATGTACTGCGCGGGCAGCACTTTGAGCGCGACCACGCGCTCGGTCACGGTGTCGAATGCCCGCCAGACCTCGCCCATGCCGCCGCGACCCAGCAGCGCAAGCAGCCGGTACCGTCCGAACGGCGTTCCCTCCATCACATCAGCGTCTCACCCGGCGCGCGGTTCAGCGACACCGTAAGTTCCGGGGTGCGGGCGAGGACCGGGGCCGCGCCGTTGCCCAACGTGCCCGTAGGGCGAATTCACGGCCACTTTTCGCCGTCAGAGCACGTCGGGCGCGGCGGGCGAGGACGGGCTAGTCGCCCGTGCGGTCGAATTTCACGTTCTCGTTGTACGAGCGCGCGCAGGCGCTGCCGATCACGTCGCGGTGCCCATGCCCGGTCAGCGACGTGATCGGGTCTTGCGGCGGCTGCGGCAGCGGCATTTCCCACGAAGCCTTGTCCTGCACGTCCTGGGTGCCGTTGCATTTGTTCTTGGCGTCGTAGTTCCAGACCCACTTGCCGTCGGCGTAGACGTAGACCCTGGCCTGTTCGACGTCGTAGCTGATGCAACGGTCGCCGGCCCGAAGGCAATCGGTCTGGATCTCCGAATCCCACGAGCTCGGCGGGTGGTTGTCCTGCGGGGTTCTCGTCCCGTGGTAGCGGCCCCGCCAGCCTTGGGCGGGGGACGCGACGCGTGGCGCCAGCCGGTCTGGGTCGGGCAGGACCTCGGGCGTGACGTCGCCGGTGCGGGTGAAGATGACGGTCCGTTCGGTCGCACACGGGCCGACCATGCTCGCGACGCGGTACTGGCCGACCAGCGTGCCGTCGGATTGCGGTTGCAGCGTCAGGACGGTCCAGTATTCGGCCGGGAAGATGCAGCCGTGAAAGCCCGACACGCCGGCCGGCGGGGCCGCGGGCGAGGCGACGCCGACCGCGTGCCACTGGCCGCCGAAGTCGTCGAAGACGAACGCCGACTGCAGGGTGGGCCCACCCGTCGCGGATGCCGTCGCCACGCAGCCGGCGGCGCCGCAGTGCGAACGCACCGCCCACTGCGCGGTCGACGGCGTCGCTCCCTGATCGATCTTCCCGTTGGTGGTCGAGGCGCTGAATTCGGCGCGGTACACACCCGTGAAGGGCCCGGCGTTCGTCGGGTTGGTGCTCGGGCTGCTGGGTGAGGGGCCGGCGGTCGGCTGTTCGCCGCCGCCACGCGAAAACACCGCGACGAGAACGACGGTCACGATCACCGCGACGACGGCGGCGGCGCCCCCCAACAGCATCGGCCGGCGCTTCCGGCCGCGCCGCTCGTCGTCGGACCGGGGAAGAACGGGGCTTAGCCGGCTGGGCAGGGTATGGGACTGCGTGGCGGCGGTTGGCGACACGCCGGGCTGTTCGGGCGGGGCCCGCCGTGGCGGTGGCTGTGGCGGCGGCGTGGGGCGCGGCGGCGTGGGGCGCGGCGGTGGCGGCGGCGGGGCTGGCCGCGGCGGCTGCGGCGGCGGTCCGCTGCGCGGCGGCTGCACGGGTCTCGACGGCGCCGGCCGCGGCGGCTGGGCCGGCCATACCGGCTGGGGCCCGACGGGTTCGGTGATCGCCGCACGGGCGGCGTAGGCGAGTTCCTTGGTGGTCTCGTAGCGGGCGGCGGGATTCTTCGCCATGCCCCGGCCGATGACGGCGTCCAGCTCGCCGGGCAGGCCGGGGCGGATCGCCGACGGGCGCGGCGGTGGCTGCGTCAGGTGCGCGTTGACCTGGTGTTCGAGGTCGCTGCCGGGAAACGGCTGTTCCCCGGTGAGGCACTCGTGCATGACGCAGGTCAACGAGTAGATGTCGGCGCGATAGTCGGCCTTGCCGTTGGTGACTCGCTCGGGCGCCAGGTAGGCCAGCGTGCCGACCACGGTTCCCGCGGTGGTCAGCCCGGTGTCGTCCTCGGTGCTGGCGATGCCGAAGTCGATCAGGTAGGCGAAGTCCTCGTCGGCGACCAGGATGTTGGACGGCTTGACGTCGCGGTGTACCAACCCGATTCGGTGGGCGGCGGCCAGCGCCGAGGCGATCTGGTCGATGATGTACACCGCGCGATCCGGCTCGAGTGGACCGTCCGCCAGGATGCTGTCCAGGTCGCGGCCCTCGATGAGGCGCATCGTCACATACAGCCGATCGTCGATCTCGCCGAAGTCGTAGATCGGCACCACGTGCGGCTCGTTGAGCCCGGCCGCCGCGCGGGCTTCCCGGCGGAATCGGCGCTGGAAAATCTCGTCGTGCGCGAGCCGGGGCGGCAGGACCTTGAGGGCGACCACCCGTTCGGTCACGGTGTCGAACGCCCGCCAGACCTCGCCCATGCCGCCGCTACCCAGCAACTCCGTCAGCCGGTAGCGCCCGAACGGTGTCCCGTCCACAGCGGCCTCCCTCGCAACCTGCGGTCCTGCGTTGCAGTCCGCAGAAACGATATCGCGCGCGGGCTAAGAAAGCGCTACGTCCTCTCGAGGACCCGCAAGCCCAGCGAAAACAGCAGCCGCACATCGGGATCGGCCAGCGAGGTGGACAACAGCTTCTCGATCCGCCGGACCCGGTAGCGAACGGTGTTGGGATGCACCTGCAGCCACTGCGCGACGGCGGCGACGTCCCCGAAGCTGTCCAGGTACGCGCGCAACGTCTCGGCCAGCACCGGATCCTGCGCGCGCAGGTCACGCACCCGGGGGTCGACGAGCCGTGGCTCGGTGCCGACGAGGGTGACCAGCTCGTCGAGCAGCACGGTCGTGCGTGCCTCGGCGAGCGAAATCACCTGTCCCAAAACCGGGTGCCGCTCGGCGGTGTCCAGCACGCGGTCCACCTCGTTGCGCGCCGCGGCGGCATCGGCGATTCGGGGTACCGGGGCGGCAATGGCGGCCCGCAGCTGCACACCGAGTTCGGTGCGCAACGATCCGATGGTGCCGCGCACCCACGACGCGATGGCCCGCGTCGACGCCGCCGACGGCAGCAGCACGTAGACCCGCGACCCGCGCGAAGCGACCTGGGCATCACGCCGAAAAGCGCTGGCGCTCAGCGCCAGAACATCGACGAGCCGGGCAGGCGGGGTCCCGGTGTCGGTGCCGTCGAAGCCGATCATGGCGGCCTTGGCGTCGGCGGAGATGCCGAGCTCGCGGGCCATCTCCGCCGCGTCGACGGGCGCCTCCGCCTCCACCAGGCCCAGCAGTTGCTGCACCCGCCGCGCATGGGTGGACGGCCGGGCCGCCAGCCGCGAAATGATCCGGGACGCAAGCACTGACGCGCCCCGCAACATCTCCTCGGCGTCGTCGGCCAGCGGTCGCGATCCCTGCTGCACCCAGATGGTGCCCGCGAACACCGGCGGCCGCCGAACCCCGGCGGACGGGTGGTGGATGCCGATCGCCAGGCGTGGCCGCAGACCCAGCTCCGGCCGTTCGGCGACCCGCACCACATCGCCGCCGGCGCGCAGCGCGTCGAAGATGCCCCACTGGCCGATCCACTCGAGATGCTCGGGCGGACCGGCGCGGCCGAGGATCGACAGTCGCCGCAGTTCGTCGGCCTCGTCGTTGGAGGCCGAATAGGCCAGCACATGGGACTGCGCGTCCTCGATGCTGACCATGCCGTGGATCCGGTCGGCCAGTGACTGCGCCAGGCCGAACAGGTCGGTGCCGGAGTCGTCCGCCGGGTCCGCGCGGTCCGCGTGATGCTCCAGCACGTGGTCGACCAGGCGATAGAGCCGCTCCCAGCGGGCCTGCGGTTCGACGGCCACCACCGCCGATCCCGCCGCGACCGCCTTGGCCACCAAGGTCTGCGACGGTTCCTTGACCAGGATCGCCACCGGCGCGCGCCGGGCCTGTCGGTCGAGCCAGCGCAGCGCCTCGTTGTCGCCGACGCCCAGCAGGAAGAACAGGTCGGCCGAGCCTGCGGCCGCCGCCAGGCCCAGCCGCACGTCGTCGGAGTCGATCAACGCGGCCGAAGCCACCGGAAGATCCAGGCCCCGTGGCGCGGCGATCAGGCTCACCAGGGTGGCGTCCAGCGCCAGCAGCAGCTGTCCCAACCCAACCCCGGCCGATCCCATATTGTCCGATCGTACTACTAGAGCGGATGATCGTTGTCTGATCAGCCAATCGATTGAGGACCGGCGGCGGGGACCCTGGCAAGCATGGATGCAGCAACCCAAGTCCCCGCCCCGGTGAACGAGCCGGTTCACGACTACGCCCCGCACTCGCCGGAACGCGCCCGGCTGCGCACCGAACTGGCCGCGCTGGCCGAACACCCGATCGACCTGCCGCACGTGATCGGCGGCAAACACCGCATGGGCGGCGGCGAGCGCATCGACGTGGTGCAGCCGCACCGGTACGCCGCGCGGCTGGGCACCCTGACCAACGCCGAGTGCGTCGACGCGGCCGCAGCCGTCGACGCAGCCATGGCCGCCAAGCGCGCCTGGGCGGCAATGCCTTTCGACGAACGCGCCGCCGTGTTCCTGCGCGCCGCCGACCTGCTGGCCGGGCCGTGGCGGGAAAAGATCGCCGCCGCAACGATGCTCGGCCAGTCCAAGTCGGTGTATCAGGCCGAGATCGACGCGCCGTGCGAGCTGATCGACTTCTGGCGGTTCAACGTCGACTTCGCCCGGCAGATCATGGCGCAGCAGCCGATCAGCGGCCCGGGGGAGTGGAACCGCAGCGACTACCGTCCGCTGGACGGCTTCGTCTACGCGATCACCCCGTTCAACTTCACCTCGATCGCCGGCAACCTGCCGACGGCGCCGGCGCTGCTGGGCAACACCGTGGTGTGGAAGCCGTCGGTCACCCAGACGCTGTCGGCGTACCTGCTCATGCAGCTGCTCGAGGCCGCCGGGCTGCCGCCCGGGGTGATCAACATGGTCACCGGCGACGGCCTCGCGGTGTCGGAGGTGGCGCTGGCCGACCCGCGGCTGGCGGGCATCCACTTCACCGGGTCGACGGCCACCTTCCAGCGCCTGTGGCAGCAGGTCGGCGCGAATATCGGCCGCTACCAGAGCTATCCGCGATTGGTTGGCGAGACCGGCGGCAAGGACTTCGTGCTGGCGCACCCGTCGGCGCAGCCGGATGTGTTGCGCACGGCCCTGATTCGCGGTGCGTTCGACTACCAGGGCCAGAAGTGCTCGGCGGCGTCGCGGGCGTTCGTCGCGCATTCGGTCTGGCAGCGGATGGGCGACAGCTTCCTGAGCGCGGCGGAAAGCCTGAGCTACGGTGACATCACCGATCTGACCAACTATGGCGGGGCGCTGATCGACCGCCGTGCCTTTGTCAAGAACGTCGACGCCATCGAGCGGGCGAAGGGCGCGCCCGGGGTCACCGTCGCCGTCGGCGGCGAATACGACGACAGCGAAGGCTATTTCGTGCGTCCCACCGTCTTCCTGTCCGACAACCCCGCCGACGAATCCTTTTCGACCGAATACTTCGGCCCGCTGCTGTCGGTGCATGTCTACCCCGACGACCAGTACGAGCGGATCCTCGACGTCATCGACACCGGGTCCCGCTACGCGCTGACCGGCGCGGTGATCGCCGACGACCGCCAGGCCGTGCTGACCGCGCAGGACCGGTTGCGGTTCGCCGCCGGCAACTTCTATGTCAACGACAAGCCGACCGGCGCCGTCGTCGGGCGCCAGCCCTTCGGGGGTTCGCGCGGTTCGGGCACCAACGACAAGGCCGGGTCGCCGATGAACCTGCTGCGCTGGACCTCGGCCCGCACCCTCAAGGAGACGTTCGTGCCCGCGACCGAGCACACCTACCCGCACATGGCCCGCGAGATGGGTCCGTCCTGATGACCGGCGTGTTCGCCGGCACCCTGCGTCCGGCCATCCTGGCCGCAAGCCGTCGAAAGGGCTTGCGCCGCGCCGCGGAACGACTGCCGGTCACCCGCAACGTGGTGCACCGGTTCGTGCCCGGCGAGACCGTCGCTTCGGTATTGGATAGCGTTGCCGCCCTGCGTGAATCGGGGCGCTACGTCAGCATCGACTATCTCGGCGAGGACGTGACCGACGTCGACGCCGCCGCCGCCACCGTGCGGGCGTACCTGCGGCTGCTGGATGCTCTGGGTTCGGATGCGTGCGACGGCGTGCGGCCGTTGGAGGTGTCGGTGAAGCTGTCCGCGCTGGGGCAGGCGCTGAACCGCGACGGCCGCAAGATCGCCCTGGACAACGCCCGCGTGGTCTGCGAGCGGGCCCAGCAGGTGGGGGCCTGGGTCACCGTGGACGCCGAAGACCACACCACCACCGACTCCACGCTGTCGATCTCCGGGGATCTGCGTGTCGATTTCCCTTGGCTGGGCACGGTTTTGCAGTCCTACCTGCATCGCACCCTGGGCGACTGCCGGGAGCTGGCCGCCGCAGGGGCGCGGGTCCGGTTGTGCAAGGGCGCCTACGACGAGCCCGCGTCGGTGGCCTACCGGGACGCCGCCGAGGTCACCGACTCCTACCTGCGCTGCCTGCGGGTGCTGATGGCGGGCAACGGATATCCGATGGTGGCCTCCCACGATCCGCAGATCATCGGCGCGGTGCCGGGTTTGGCCGGTGAATTCGGCCGCGACGTCGGCGATTTCGAATACCAGATGCTGTACGGCATCCGCGATGACGAGCAGCGGCGGCTGGCCGACGCCGGCAACCACCTGCGCGTGTACGTGCCGTTCGGCACGCAGTGGTACGGCTATTTCATGCGGCGGCTGGCCGAGCGTCCCGCCAACCTGACGTTCTTCCTGCGGGCGCTGGCCGAGCGCCCAGGCGACCGTCGAGTCGCCGATATCCGCAACTAGCGAGATTCGACCACCGACAGTGCGGTGCCGATGACGTAGACGGTGTGGGTGCCCGGGTCCACGGCGATCCCGTCCGGGCTCTTGCCGACCGGCAGGGTGGCGGTGACGGTATGTGTGGTGGCGTTGATCACCGCCATCGTGTTGTTCTCGTTGCTGGTGACGTAGACGCTGTGGGTGCCCGGGTCCACGGCGATCCCATCCGGGTTCTTGCCGACGATCACGGTGGCGGTGACGTTGTGCGTCGCGCCGTCGATGAGCGATACCGTGCTGTCGGCGTTGTTGGTGACGTAAACGGTATGGGTGCCAGGGTCCACCGCGACGGCGTATGGGTTCTTGCCGACGGACACGGTGGCGGTGACGGCGCGCGTCGAGGCGTTGATCAACGACACCGTGCCGTCGGCGTTGTTGGCGACGTAGACGGTGTTGGTGCCCGGGTCCACCGCTACTCCGTCCGGGTCCCTCCCGACGGGCACGGTGGCGGTGACGGTGCGCGTCGACGGGTCGATCATCGTCAGCGTGTTGGTGAAGTGGTTGGTGGAGTAGACGGTGTGGGTGACCGGATCCACCGCGACACCCCAGGGGAAGGGGCCGACGGGCACGGTGGCCGTGACGGTGCGCGTCGACGGGTCGATCATCGACACCGTGCTGGAGTAGTTGGTGACGTAGACGGTGTGACTGGCCGGATCCACCGCCACTGCCAGTGGGTTCTGCCCCCCGTTCGGTGTCTTGCCGACGGGCACGGTGCCGGTGACGGTGCGCTTGGAGGCGTCGACGATCGACAACGAGTTGTCCGCGTAGTCGGCGACGTAGACGGTATGGGTGCTCGGGTCGACCGTCACCCCGGACGGGCCTTTGGCGGGCACGGTCGCGAACCATCCGGTACGGGCCCGGGCCCGGGCCCGGACCCGGACCTGCGGACCGGGCCTGACATCCGGAGAGCAGCATGGATGACACGAGGCCACCGATAACCGCCAGCACGACGGTGAACGTCGGCGTCGGCACCAACCGGCAGCCGTTTCGGGTGGGTCGATCGTCACCGCTGCCGGTCATAGTGCTCTCCTGCCCGCTCTTGCCCGTATGTAGTGTGCGCGTGGCGCTGGCCGTTGTACAGAGATTCGGCGAGCAGACGCAAAATCCCCCGAAACGCCGCGGGCGCGGGTGCTTTTGCGTCTGTTCGCGCGGTGTAAATCGCCAGCAGCTCAGCGAAATTCGGCGTGCCGGGCTCGGGCTCGTTGGGCCGCATGGATTTCGGTCGCCTAGGAGACGAAAGGTCTGCCATCAGGACCGCTGGGCATCGTGCGTCGGAATCGAAAGCTGTTGGTAGCGGGCCCGTCCAAGGACGCTGTGCCCGACGCCTTTGCCGTCAACCCGCGCGGGGCGCCCCAAACGGGTGCCGAAGGCCGGGCGAACAAGTACGGCGGTTCGGCACCTTCGCCGGTTCGAGCTATCTCGGACACTCAAAAGCCGGTGCGGACCGGTGTGTGGGCCTACGCTGAAACGATGATAGGGGGACCGCCGGATTCCCTGCGGAGCCGCACTTTACGCTTGGCGCTTGCCATGCGCGGCGGGGTGAGCCTGGCGGTCTGGATCGGCGGCGCCGTCGCGGAGCTTGACCTGTTCCGTCGGGCGTGCAACGCCGCGGGAGCTTCGTCCGACGAATTCGACCTTGCCGCGGGAGAACACCAGGAGCATCACGTACGCGGCGTGCTCTACCGCGGACTGCTCGAGGACACGGCGTACAACCAGGTGCGAATCGATATCCTCGCGGGCGCGAGTGCCGGCGGTCTGAATGCGGTGCTATTCGCACTGGCACAGAACTGCTGTGTGGTCATGGACGAAACCGTGCGGTGCACCTGGGTAAGAGACGGATCCATCTGGAATCTGCTGCAGGAGAACGGGTATCACCGTATACCGTCGGTTCTGCAAGGCGATGGCAAGTTGTTCACCCTGATGCGGAGGGCGCTACGCACACTCGCCGGACCCGAACCCGAACCCGACCCGGCGGACCCACCGCCCCCGTTGCGCTATCCCGGTGAAGCGCCGCCACGGCTGACCGTGGAGCTGGCGGCGACGCTGCTCGATGACCCGCTCGACCCGACGCGCGACAATCGCGCGCGATTCTCGTTCACGAAAACCTTGGGATCGCTGGACTCCCGATACACCACGATCCCCAAAGACCGCCGCTCGAAGCTCGCCGAGGACGCGATCGACCGAATGGCGGTCGCCGCCAGGTCGACGTCCTCGTTCCCCGGAGCGTTTGAGCCCGCGGAAGTGCTTTCCGTAGCCGGTGCGGCGGGGCCCGGGAATGCGGGGTCACCCCGTGGGACCGCCGACGTGAATATGGCCACGGCCTTCATGCATGCCAGGGAGCCGGGCGAACCCCGCGAGCTGTTCCATGTCGTCGACGGCGGCATCTTCGACAACATTCCTATCGACCGCGCCCTGCGGGCCATCCAGCGTTCGCCCGCCACCGAACCGTCGGCGCGGCGACTCATCTACCTCGACCCCGAACCCCCGCTGGCCACCCCGCCGAACCTGAGTCCCGACGACACCAGCGCACTCGCCTGGCTTCCGGTGATCCGCCGCTCGACGGCGCTGAAGCAGCGCACCGAAACCGCGGACGGCGAACTCGGCGCGATCGGCCAACACAACGAGTCGGTTCAGGACGCACTGGGTCGCCAGGCGATGCTGGCCGCGGAGCTGTCGGAAATGCACTTCGCCGGCGGCGCCGAGCAGAAAGCGGAACTTGTCGAGGCGTATCGGCGAGCGCGCATCGCCGAGGACAGCGAACGCTTCACGGACCTGCTCACCGATCCGTGGAGCGAACTTTGCCGGCCACCCCGCGACGCAGGCGACTACCGGGCGCTGGCCGCGAAAGCCGCTCTGAACCTGCACAGTTGGGTGGCCGACGCATACGAGGCAGACACCGGGCTGGCCGACGACATCTATGCCAGAATCGGCGAATCCCGCGTTCTGATCGGATGGATCCACGCGCTCGAGGACCTGGCGGAAGAAGCGGCAATCCGGTCCGTCGCTGTCGCCGACGCCACACAGCCAGTCGAACCGCGCACGCCGGCGGAACAACTCAGGGCCTGGAAGCAGACCTGCTACCGCTGCCTGACCACCCTGATCGCGGCCAAGCAATACGCCGTCGACGAGATCCTGACCGCGCCGCTGCGCGGGCCAAACCGACCCGACTACGACGACAAGCTGTTCATCGACAAGTTGCGCGAGAGCCGCGAAATGCAAACCGGCCTACAGGTGCCGACGCGGCTGACCGCGATGATTGACGACGGCACCTCGGAAGAGTTCTACAACCGCCTCGGTGAAAACTTCATCGACGCGGCGGCAACACCCGACGGACCGTTGGTGCCCTTCCTGGAGACGATCGGCGATCGACTGGACGCGCTGAAGGCGGCTGTCGTGGGCCGCTCCGCCCGCTGGATGGCGCACCTGCCCGCTGTCGAAGAGTCGGCGAAGTGGCGGCAGAAGTGGGAATCGTCGCTGTACTGGCAGTTCTACTCCGAAAGGTGGCGTGACAGGCCGCTGCGCGACCTGTACCAGCTCGTCACTACCGTGGGCGGCCCGGTGGCCTCGCCGCTGGTGCGGTTCCACAGCATCACCAGCGACGAACCTCCTGCCCAGAAAATTCTGACGGACGAGTTCGCGGTGCTGATCGAGGGCGCGCGAACCAAGAAACTCGAAGCCTGGCTTCGGCAGTCGCCGCAGGGGGTGCCGAGTCGCGACCCGGTGCGCTGGCCCGAAATGGAGCGGGCGATCGCCGAATCCAGCACCGGCCGCTGCTGGCGGACGCGAAGCTCAGCGGCAACGTCCTGAACCGGTTCGGTGGATTCTTCCGGGCCCGATGGCGTGAAAACGACTGGCAATGGGGACGTCTGGACGCCGCCGCGGGCATCGCGCGAATGCTTCTCGACGGCGCGCCCGATGGCGCCGCCGACGACACCGTCGCCGACCTGCAGCGGTCCATCTTGCGAGAGCCTGGTGCGAACGTCAGGGCGATCGTTCAGACCGCGGGTGCCGACGGGCTGGACACCATCTCGCCCCGGTACCGATTCTCCCTCGCGTCACGCATCGCGCCCTTGGTGTACCGAGCACTGTGGGCGCCAAAGGAATCTGGACTGTCGGTGCAGGACTTCGGTGGAGTCGTGGTGCAGGCCATCCTGCGGCCGTTGGCCGTGCCGCTGGTGCTGATCGCCGATCCGTTGCGGTTGGCGTGGGCGCTGGTACTCGTCCTGGGCTCGGCGGCGGCGCTGGGCGCGGGCAGCAGTCCCGCGCTGTGGCAGGCCATTACGTCGGCAATCCTCTTCGGCCTGGCCCTCTGGATCTTCCTGCGCGCACGCAAGGCGTACTCGAAACGCCGCACTCTGCGCGACCAGCTTGCCACGATCGGCCACAGCGAGGATTGGATCAGGCTTCTCGACGCGACGAGCACCCGGCTCTGGCGTAACTGCTCCTGGGCGCTGGCCGGGATAGTGGCGGCGTCGGCGCTCTACGAATTCGTGGTCGTCGCACTGCGCGTCTGTCATCACAATCACCCGACGTTGGACGTGCCGAGCGAGGCCTTCTTCGCCTGGCTGTCGGGAGTCTTTTTCGCGCAATACTTTCTGAATCAGCGCGCCTACCGCGTCGCCCCAGCGCTGAAGCCCAGCAAGGGACGCACCGCGTGGGGGATTGCTACCGGAATCGCCGCGGTCGGAGTCATCGCGCTGGCCGAATTCATTGCGCACTATCAAAACTGGGGTCTGCCGGACAGCGTGCAACACCAGCCGTGGTGGGACTCCTGTCCGGCGACGTGGATTATCGCGGCGGTCGCGGTCGGGCTGCTGACGCACGTGTCGTTGTGGGGTTGGACCAAGAGGGCGCCGGCGGCGGCCGTCATCGTCGTCGCGGCCGCACTGGCCGGCCTGTTACAAGCCTTCTTCGATCACGGCGCGAGGTTCGACGACCTGCTCCCCACCGTGGTGTGGATTGCAGTCGTGGCATGCGTCCATCCGGTGATTCCACCACGCGGCGCTGATGAGGACTACGGCGAAACCAGGTAGCTAAGGGACTTCGTCGTCGTCGTCGTGTGGTGCGGTGAGCTTTTCGGGGTGGTGGAACGTGTTGGTGCGGGGTTGGCCGTGGTCGAGGTGGGCTGGGGGGATCCATTCGGTGTCGCCGTGGGTGTTTTTTCG
>NZ_JCALCE010000048.1:0-34088 GCF_059812195.1 Mycobacterium sp. NGS68
CCCGTCAGCAACGAACCCCCACCCTTTTAACGAAGAGAGCGCGTCAGTCGCCCTGCTGAGCAACCGGCACCCAGCCCGCCTGGACGTAAGTGCCGGACTCGGCGGTGGTCATCAAGAAGCCCCGGCCGGTCGGCATCGGATGTCCGCGCCAGCGTGCCCGCACGTAGCCCTCGTCGGTGTCGGAGTCCATCACCAGCAGCGGCGCGTTGGCCTGCAGCATCGTGGACAGCAGCGGGTCGCTGGCCATGCTGCCGGCCCAACCGCCGAACTGCCGGGTGTAGATGATCCGCAGCCCGACGTCGGCGGCGGCATTGGCGGCGTCGACCAGCGGCCGGAGCGGCGCGTCGTAGCCGCGCGGCAGCAACTCGGCGTCGTCGACGATCAGGAAGATCTCCGGACCCGACCAGCGGTGCGCCAGGCTCTCCTCCACCGACAAACCCCGTTCTGGCAGCCGGTCGGCCAGCACGTGGGCGAGCTCGTCGGCCAGGGATCCCACCTCGTCGATGCGGTAGGTGAACCGTTCGAGGTACTCGCTGCCCAGCACCCGCAGCAACTGGCGGCCGGGGTTGACCAACCACACCTGGGCAGTGGGCCGATCCCCCGCCGGCGCAGCGATTTTGGATGCGCCGGGGGCGTACACGCGGCTGATCTCGTTCATGATCGTCGCGCAGGCGGTGGTGCGGCCACACTTGGCCCGGCCGGTGATCACCAGGTAGGGGTTGCGGGCCAGATCCATCGCCACGGGTGCCGCGAATTCATCCATGCCCCAGACGATTCCGGTCTTGCCCCGTTCGGCGGCCACCTTGCGCAGCGCCGGCAGCTCGATGCGGTCCGGCAGCCGGCGCACGGGCGGCGCCGAGCGGAACCGGGCGGCCAACCGCTGCACGGCGGCCACCACGCTGGCCGACTCGAACTCCGTCTCGGGCGTGCCGCGCAACGCCGGTCGGGCCATCATCGTGTGCAGCCCGACGGGGTCGGCGCCCAACCGGACGTAGTTCTGCGCGACCATGCCGCGGCCCGGCCGGCCCGCCGGAACCTTGGCGGCCAGCAGCGGCTTGATCAGCCGGGCATCGTCGGCGGCGGCCAGCTTGAGTTCGATCCGCGCCGGGAACAGCGAACGAACGGCCGGCGTGAGCTCGAGGTCGCGCGACACCGAAACGATCACGTGGATACCGAAGCTGCGGCCCTCCATGATCAGCTTGTTGACCTGGTCGACCAGGAACTCCTTGTTGCGCAACGTGGACGCCTGGCTGCTCAGCGCTCCGTAGTTGTCGACAACCAGGAACACGTCACCGAAGGGGTCGTCGGGAACCTGGCCCGGCGCGCCGCCGAACTTGCGACGACGGAACTCCTCGACCGAGGTCACCCCGCAGCGCGGGAAGCTGCGCTGCCGCTGCCCCAGCAGCTCCACCAGCTCGGCCAGGGTGCGCCGCAGGCCGTCCTCGTCCAGGCCGTAGGCCACACCGCCGACGTGCGGCAGCTCGGCGACGGTGCCCAGCGCTGGCGACGACAGCGCCAGGCAGTAGAACTGCACCTGCTCGGGGGTGTGGGTCATGGCCGCCGCGCAGATCAGCGATTGCAGGGTGGACGTCTTGCCGGACCCCTGCCCGCCGATGATCACCAGGTTGGACGCCTCGCCGGACGCGTCGACGATCAGCGGCTGCTGGTCGTGCTTGTAGGGCCGGTCGATCAGCCCCACCGCGAACACCAGGTCCGGGGCGGCGGCGTAGGAGGCGTCCCAGGGCCGGCCCAGCCGCATCTCCACGATTTTGTCGATGGTGGGCGGCTTGTCCAGCGGCGGCTGCCACAGCCGGTAGGGCTCGAAGTCGATCTGTTTCAGCTGGTCGATGATGACCCGCCCCACCTTCGGCTTGCGCAGGGCGTCGCCCGACTCGTCGTCGATACCGTCGGGATTGTCGTCGTCCGGCTCGAGCGCCGCCTCAGGGGGACGCGGCACCTCGACCGGTGCCGGCAGCGCGGCCAGCTCGGTGGTGAACAGTTGCGGCTCAACGTAATCGACGCCGACGGCGGCGTACTCGCTGACGTCGTCGGCCTCGTGACCGGGTTTGCGGTAGTCCCGCCACAGCGACTCGGTCTTGAACTTGGTCAGGTTCTCCGCGGCGCCCAGCCGCATATATCCCAGGCCCACCTCTCGCGGCAGGTTCACCGCGGCCGGCACCCCGGCCGCCGAGGCACTCGCGGCGGTGTTGGCACGCAGCACCAGCCGGTAACCGACGTTCTCCAAAAGCTTTTCGGCCCGGGTGTCGATGTCCTGGCTGGCCATCAGCAGGTGCACCCAGTACGAACGGCCCTGACGGCAGATCTGGTCGAGCACCTCCTGCGCGTCGGACTTGAGCCGGAAGAACTCCTTGAACTCGTCGAGCACCACCACCAGCGCCGGCAGCGGCGGCAACTCGACGCCCTTGCGGCTCTCGTCGGAGCGAATCAGGTTGTACTCGTAGGCGTCGTCGGCGCCGGCGGCGTTGCACACCTCCTTGCGTCGGGCGATCTCGCCCCACATCGCGTCGACGAACCGGTCGATCAGCGCCTGGTCGTCCTCGAGGTCGGTGATCACATGCGCGACGTGCGGGGTGTTCTCGAAGGGCTTGACGCCCGAACCGCCCTTACAGTCGGCCAGCACCATCTGGACGTTTTGCGGGGGGTGGCCCAGCATGATGGCCTCGATGACGGTGCGCAGCGCGGTCGTCTTGCCCGAGCCGGTCGTGCCCGACATCACCCCGTGCGGGCCGTCGCCGCCGGAGTTCATGTCCTTCATGTCCAGGACCAGCAGTTCGCCAGTGTCGGTGCGGTTGCCGAACGGGATGCGCAGCATCTCCGGGGAGTTGATGTCCGAACGCGGGCCCCACAGCTTCGCGAAGTCGATGTTCGCCGCATCGGCGATTCCGTAGTAGGACATGATGTCTCGCGGGCGCTGGCCCAGGGCGTCGTCGCTGCCGATCGCCTCGTAGGCCTCGGCGAGCCGCCAGCGCGTCATCTGCTGCGCGAACCGCTCGGCCTCGTCGCGACTGAGCTGGTCGGCGACCGCGAAGAACGTGCCCGCCTCCTCGAAGTGCGCCGCCCAGGTGGACGCGTCGCGGGGCACGGCCTCGATCACCCCGCGCTCGTCGATGCGCAGCTGCCTGGCCAGGCTCTGGCAGACCACCAGCCCGCCGCGCAGGTCGAAAAACGTCACCCCCGCAACGCCATTCGGTCCGGTCAGCCCGGACCAGCCGGCGCCGTCGATGTCGCTGATGATCACCGTGTGCGGGATCGGGTCGATCGGCTCGCGCTTGGCCGCGTGCCGGGCGGAGAAGGCACTGCGGCGGCGGAACACCCCGTCGTAGTGCGACTCGCCGAACTCCGCCACCGACGAGTACACCATCCGGACCGGTCCGGCGGCGTCCTCGTGCAGCGGGTCCCCGACGTGCGGCAGCCACTTCACCCAATCCCATTGCGCCGCATCGTCGGTCACCACCATCACCTGCAGGTGGTCGGGCCCGTGGAAGCACGTCAGCTGGCACACGATCGCGCGCATCAGCGCCAGCACCCGCGCCCGGTCACCGCTCAGCCCATAGCCCGGCTCCACCAGCAGCGAGATCAGCGCCGGAGTCCGGTAGGCCACGCTCTGGTAGCGGACGAACTCCTGCAGCACCTTGCCGGTCGCGGGTTCCAGTTCGACGTCGGTCGGCATGTCCTGGGGTTCGCTGAACGACACCGCGCCCGCCTCGGCCAAAGCGGTCATGCCCACCCCGACGCGGGCCACGCCGAACCAACTGTCCTTGCCGCCGGGGTTGCGCTCCCACATCCGCGGCCCGCCCACCAACGCCTCCAGCGTCGATGCCGCCGGGTGGTACCAGCGGTAATTCTGGTCCATGTCGTCGGCGGCGCGGCCCACCCGCTCCCGCATCTCGTCGATCACCAGCAGGAACCGGGCCCGCAGCGCGTCCATCTTGCCGCGCGACATGTGCTGACCCCCGCCGCCCATGCGGCCGCCGAACATCATCATCACGACGGTGCCGATGGTGAAGATCGGGAACAGCGCGAAGCTGCCGTTGTAGGTGCGCGCGCCGCTGGCGAAGGAGACGACCACCATGCCCAGCACCAGGCCCACCGCGCCGATGCCGAGCACGACGATCCACCACGGCTTACCTTCCGGCGGCGGCACTTTCAGCGGCGTCGGCAGCGCCACCGGCTCGGGTTTGATCTCGGTGGGCGGCGGAACGGCTTCGCTGCGGGCAAATCCCAGCTTCATCGGGGCCTCTCCAGTTCTCCGGGATTCAGGTCCACCGGCAGCGTGTCATGGCGGACCATCGCATCGTCGCGGGACAGCATCGGCCCGGCGGCCAGCAGCCGCAGCACCGCCCAGGGCGCGGGGCTCGGCTGGGTGGACAGGCCCAGCGCACGGGCGGATTCCTGATCGTGGGCGATGCCGAACCGCACGCCCGACTCCGAAACCCACCACCACGACTCGCTGGTCGCCGCCGTCGGATCGTTGCCGGTGCTGACGACGAAGTTCGCGTAGTCCTTGCCGAAGAACACCCGGTCCGCCTGCCAGCCCGACTTGTCGGCCTTGACCATCGCCACCACCTTGTCGGCGTGCGCGGCCGGGACCGGGATCGTGGCCGCCGAGACCACCGACGTCACCGCCCGCGGCTCCCCGGGCGTCTTCTGCCACCACCAGCAGGTCGCCGGATTCGCCTGGGTGTCCACCAGGCGCAGCGGCTGGTCCGGGTAGACCGACGTGTCGACGGCGTTGACCGCGGGCATCGCCGCGAGCGCGGGGCCGGCGACGGTCTGCATCGCCGAGCCGCTGGCGTTGGTCAGGATCTGCGCCACCACCGGCGACACCGTCTGCACCCCGTTGGTGAGCACCACCGAGTACGTGGTGGCACCACCCACCTGCGGGGTCACCAGCACCGTCCCGACGGGTCCGGGCGCGTTGGGGAACCCGGCGGGCTGCCCGGCGGCCGGAATCACCGGCACCGTCAACGCCGACCCGACGGGGATCGCGTCGAACAGCGCGCGGCTCATCGGGCGCGCCGTGGCGACCGCATCGGTGGGCACGCCCAGCGCCAGCAGCACGGGGCGCTGGCTGACGTCGACCCGTGAGCGGCGGCCGTCGCGGATCAGCCACACGTCGTTGCCGTAGCGCAGCAACAGCGCGTCCGGCTTGTCCAGCACGCGGCGGTGCTCCCCCAGCTCGGGCTGGCCGTCGATCACCGTCACCGTCACCGGTTCGGGCGCGCCGGCGCCGAACGCCTTGGTCACCGAGTCGCAGACCAGCCACGACACGTGCTGCGGGGTGGTCGCCGACAGGTCGTTCGGTGCGCCCGGGATGCCGACGAGCGCGCCCCGCGGCCGCGACTCGATCTCGCTGCGACGCACCCGCACCGGGTTTTCCGCGCGTCCCGTGATCAGCCGCGCCGACGCCAAATTCAGCACGGGATACAGGGTTTGGCCGACCCGCACGTACAGGGCGCCGGACGACTGGTCGGCGATGATCGCCGACTCGCCGACGGACCCGGCCGGCTTGACGTAGGACCAGAACAGCGCACCCAGGCACAGCACCACGGTCAGCGTGATCGACGCCAGGATCGCCATCGACTGGCGGCGGCCCGGTTCGGACTCCATGCGCACGCGGCGGCGGGTCAGCCCGAGCGCGGCGCGGCGGCCCATGAACTGGTGCGCGGTCACCTGAACCCGCGACGCCAGGCCGAGGCCGCGGCCCAGCCGGCGCCGGTCCTCGAGTCGTTGGTGCTCAGCCACCGTGCACCCGCCGGTAGTCTGCGGCGAGCTGCTGCAGGCGCCGCGCGAGCACGCGGTTGGACGCCTGGGTGTCGGCGATCTGGCTCTGCATGGCGGCCAGCCGATCGTCCATGCGCGACACCAGCAGGCGAACCCCGGCTGCCGACGCGCTGGTGGGCGTGATGGCGCTGGCCTGGGCGCGCGCGGTTTCCATGGCGGCGGTCGCGCTGGCGTGGCCGCGGCGCACTTCGTCACGGCCGACGTCGGCGATGCCGTCGGCGTAGGCGTCGAGTTGGCTCAGGCCGGCGCGGCCGCGCCGGTACCGCTCGGCGGCGTCGTTCACGGTCGTCGCCAGGGCCGTGCGGGTCGCGGCGTCGGGGGGCACCGGCAGTTGCACGCCGTCGTCGCCGTCGTTGTGGCCGGGCCAGCCGCTCGCCGCCGCGAACAGGCCCCGCCCGGCACCCAGGACACGGTCGACGTACGCCGTATATGCGTTGATGGAGCCAGCCACCCGACCAACTTAACGGGTGTCGACCTGCGTCAACCACACCGAAAGTCGCGGACTCTTAATGCCGAGCGCTGGCTACTCGGGAGTGACCTGCGCGAGCTCCTGCGCGCTGCGGCGGATTCGCGCGGCGGCCTGAAGCATCCGCGCCCGGCTGTCCCGAAGCTGGCCTTGCATGGCCGCCAGGCGCTCGTCCATCGTCGAGACCAGCAGTCCCAGCCCGTCGGATTCGTCGCTGGCCGGCGCGATCGCCGCGGCCTGCGAGCGCGCGGACCCGCGGATCGCCATCGCCGCCTCGCGGCCGCGCTGCGCCTCGGCGGCCGCCTCCCTCACCGCCTGCGTGAGCGCCTCGTTGAGGGCGGCTATCCGGGCGTCGGCCCGCCGGTAACCGGCGGTGGCGCCGTCCAGCGCTCCGCCGAGCCCGCCACCCGAACCGCCATTGTCGGGCGGCGGCGGCGCATGCGGGGAGGGCTCCACCACACCGTCGGGCAGGGGCGCCCCGGAACCGTCGGGGAAGAGCGCGCAACTGGCCGTCAACAGCAGGTCCACCTGTCTGAGGTAGCCGTTGACGCCGCTCATGCGGCAAGGATAAACCTGCGGCCCGATTATTGGTGACTATCGAATCGAGCGCGTGCTCGGCGCGGGCGGCGGAACGCTCCTACGACGCACAGTTCCACAGCCGCTTCCTGCGCGAGGCCGACCTGGCCAGCGACGTTGGATCACCCCAACATCGTCACCGGAAGGACAGCTCCGGCGGCGTGGTCGTCATATCCGCTGTGCCGGAAAGGAACTTCGTGACGGTGCCCGTCTTGGTCGTCGCGTTGGTGGTCCTGACCATGATCGGGATCTTGACCTCGCCGAAGAACCGCAACTGCACGCGATAGGGATCGAAGTTGTCCATCTTGACCTCGCTCAGGTCGGCGGGCCCCCACTCGGCGGTGCCGTCAACCAGCCCGGACGGGTTCAGGTGGACCGGGCAACCCGGCGGTGCCAGCAGGTTGGACTTCTGGCAGTTGGACATCGCCGCGGTCAGCTGCGCGTTCGCCGCGTCGCGGCCCGCGTCCGACATCGCGTAGGTGGCATCCATCCAGCGCCCGGTGCTCGAAAGCTGATCCAGCAGCATGGGTTTGGTAGTCACACTGATGTATGGGTTGGTGCTGCCGACGTCCATCCACCCGGGAAACACGTAGGCCGCGCCGTCGCCGACCGGCTTGCCGAAGAGCGTCATCGTCTTCGCGGCGGCGTTCGACGACGAACCGGGGCTGGCCGACACCTTGATCGCCGCCATGGTGAGCTTCCACTGGCCGTGGTCCTTCTTCACCTCGAGGTTGGTGTCGGAGACCTTGTCGCCGAAGTTGGCGACCACATGCACCATGGCGAAGCCGATCGAAGCGGCCCCAGCCCGGTCGGTCGAATCATCCTTGAGGATCCTGATGTTGGTGATCGGCCATTGCGCCAGCTGCGTGCGCAGGATGTCGTCGGTGAGCAGCGCCTTGCTGGCGGGCAGGTCATTGCTGTAGGACAACGCGGCCGCGGCGTCACCGCGCGCCAGAGCCTCCAGGTAGCCCTTGACGGCGTCGCCGGCCGTGCCGTCGGACCCTGTGATCGCCCCACCGATCGCGCTGACGATGAAAACGATTGCCGCGATGGCGATCACGCCGCCGCCGATCGCCAGGCTGACGTACAGCGGCTTGCGGTTCTTGGGCGCCTGGGGCGGCGTTGCCCAGGGCGCCGGCGGCGTCGGTGGCGCCATCGGCGGCGGTGCCATCGTCGGCGTCGGAATCGGGCCCGCCCATGGGGCCGCCCAGGGATCGATCCCCCCGCCCCGGTACTGCCCACCCGACCAGTCCGTCACGTCAACCTCCCTGCAGTGTGCTGTCTTGCGGCGACGTTAACGACGGCCACGGGCTTGTGCAGCGGCCATCGGGAGCTGATATTTACCGGGCGAACCGGTAAATATCGGTGAAGCTCTGAGGTGTCCGATTGGCCTCAACCTGGTAGGACCCCTAGATACCCCGTGCGCAATCCCGGCAAGTGCTGTTATAGTCACCGGTAATTACCGGTAAATACCGATTCCTGACCGCGATGCGATGAATGCAGCTTCGTTCCACCGAAAGGACACCGACACCATGACCAGCGCAGAACAAGCCGCCCGCCTCGGCCCCAGCGACTTCCAGCACCTGCTGACCGTCGGCGGGCGCCTCTTCGAAACCGAGGCCACGACGCCCTGCCGCGAAGAGACCACCCGGCCCGACGGGCGCGACCTCTGGTTCTCCCCGTTCCGCGACCGCGAGCAGGCCGCCCGGATGTGCCTGGACTGCCCCTTCCTGGGCCGCTGCGGCTACAACGCCGTCGTCAGCCGCGCTACCCACGGCGTGTGGGGCGGACACATCCTGCCCGGCGACAAGCCGGGCGAGCTCGAACCCATCTACGCGAGCATGCTGGCGCAGTTCGAGGCCCGCAAAGACGTCGAGCTCGGTCACGCGCCGGCGCCCAAGATGCCCAGCGCCAGCCCGCGCCGCCGGGCGCGCCCCGACACCACGGCGGCCTAGACGCCGCTAGGGTGCGTGGCATGTCGACCCCACGCACCCTCGTCCGCAGGTCGATCGCGGTGCTCGCCGCCGGCCTGGCCCTGGTCACCCTGTCGGCGTGCGATTCGCACAATGCGCCTCCGCCCGGGGCCAATCCCCGCCAGGTGACCGTGTTCGGGTCGGGGAAGGTGCAGGGCGTCCCGGACACGCTGACCGCCGACGTCGCGATCGAGTTCATCGCCCCGGATGCCACCAGCGCGATGAACCAGACCAGCGGCCGGCAGAAGGCGGTGGTCGACGCGCTGGTGGGAGCCGGATTGGACCGCAAGGACATCCGCACCACCCAGGTAAGCCTGGAGCCGCGCTACAGCAATCCGGGGCCGTCGGGCACCGCGACCATCACCGGCTACCGCGCCAGCAACGGGCTCGAGGTGAAGATCCACCCGACCGACGCGGCGTCGAAGCTGCTGGCCGTGATCGTCGACACCGGCGGCGACGCCACCCGGATCAGTTCGGTCCGGTATTCGATCGCCGACGACTCGCAACTGGTCAGGGACGCGCGGGCGCGCGCGTTCGACGACGCCAAGAGCCGCGCCGAGCAGTACGCGCAGCTGTCGGGCCTGCGGCTGGGCAAGGTGCTGTCGATCTCGGAGGGCACCGGCGCCGCGCCGGTCACCGGCGCCCCGGCCCCGCCGCGCGCGATGGCCGCGCCGGTGCCGGTCGAGCCCGGCCAGCAGACGGTGAGCTTCTCGGTGACGGCGGTCTGGGAGCTGCAGTAGCGGCGCCGGGGCGCGCCGTCGCCGAGACTTAAGCCACGGCGAGCATCGTCGGCGTGTCGTCGCCGCAGGTTAAGTGTCGCGATCGGCACCAAGCGGCTGGGTCCCATCTGTCACTCTGTTCACGGCTGGAAGGCATATGCCGAGATCTCGTGACGCCGCCGGCCAGCACGGCGTGTCGGCGTACATCTGCGCACGTTCGCGGGCAACCGACGCCGCCCCCTGCAACTAGATCTGGTAGACCCGCGGGTCCAGGGTCCCGATGTAGGGCAGGTCGCGGTAGCGCTCGTCGTAATCGAGGCCGTAGCCCACGACAAAATCGTTGGGAATATCGAAGCCGACGTAGGTGATTTCGGCGTTGGCGCCGAGTGCGTCGGGCTTGCGCAGTAGCGTGCACACCCGCAGGGAGCGCGGGTGCCGGGTGGTCAGGTTCCGCAGCAGCCACGACAGGGTCAGGCCCGAGTCGACGACGTCCTCCACGATCAGCACGTCGCGATCATGGATGTCGCGGTCCAGGTCCTTGAGGATCCGCACCACGCCCGACGACGACGTCGACGACCCGTAGGAGCTGACGGCCATGAACTCGAACTGCGTGGGCAGCGGAATCGCACGGGCCAGGTCGGTGACAAAGATCACCGCGCCCTTGAGCACGGTGATCAGCAGCAGATCCTGGCCGGTCTCGGCGGCCAAGTCGCGGTAGTCGCTGCCGATCTGGGCGCCGAGTTCCGCGATGCGGGCCTGAATCTGCTCCTCGGTGAGCAGCAGGGACTTGATATCTCCCGGATACAGCTCCGGGGTCTGTCCGGGGGTGATCGCCGAGGAGATCTGGGCCACGACCACAGCGTGCCACGCCGACGGGCGAACAACCAACGCGAGTGCCGATTTTCATGTTTTCAGACCGGCTCGCGGCGCAGGGTCAGCTCGCCGTCGTGCCGGCCGGCCACCAAACGCTCACCGCGCAGCGGGGAGCCGACGGCCACCCCGCCCTGCCCCCGCCAGGCCGTGACGAGCGTGTCCACGCCGCGGATCTGCTTGTCGGTCAGCCCCGTCGCGCCGCCGGCCAGCAGCCAGCCGCGGATCACCCGTCGTCGCACCGGGTCGGGCAGTCCGGCGAGCTCAGCAGCCCGTAACCCCGCCCCGGCACGCACGGCGGGCAAAGCCTCCGCGGCCAGCTTGTCGATCAGCTCGGTGTCCTCGCGCAGCGCGACGGCGGTCCGCGCCAGCGCCTCGGCGACCCCGCCGCCCAGCACGTCTTCCAGCAGCGGCAGCACCTCGGCGCGCAACCGGGCGCGGGTGAAGCGGCGGTCGGCGTTGTGCGGGTCCCGCCAAGGCGTCAGGCCCAGTTCGGTGCACGCGGCGTGCGTGACGCTGCGCCGCACCCCCAGCAACGGCCGGCACCACGGCGGATCGTGCGGGCGCATCCCGGCGATCGAGCGCGCCCCCGAGCCGCGGCCCAGGCCCAGCAACACCGTCTCGGCCTGGTCGTCCAGTGTGTGGCCCAGCAGCACCGGACCGTCGCGCCAGGCGTTCAGCGCGGCGTAGCGCACGGCCCGGGCCGCCGCCTCCGGTCCGGCCTTCGACGAGCCGTCCACCTGCACGCGGACGACCTGCGCGTCGACGCAGCCCAGCGACAGGGCCTGCGCGCGTGCGGTGTCGGCGACGGCGGCCGATTCCGGTTGCAGGCCGTGGTCGACGATCACCGCCGTCGTGGGACGCAACGTCGCCGCGACGGCGGTCAGGGCCAACGAGTCCGGGCCGCCGGACAGCGCGACGCACCACGGGTCCGCGAAGACGTCGGACAGATACGACCCGGCGAACGCCGCGACGGCCGCGCGCAGCTGCCCTACAGCACCCGGTCGATCCACCGCTGCGGCTCCTCGATCTCGTCCGGCAGCGGCAACGTCTCGGGCCCCGACCAGACGGCGTTGAACCGCTGCATCCCGACCCGGTCCACCACGTGATCGACGAACGCCTTGCCACGGGTGTACTGGCTGAGCTTGGCGTCGATGCCCAACAGCGCGCGCAGCAGGCGCTGCAGCGGCGGTTGCTTGCGGTGGCGGCGCTCGTCGAACCGGTTGCGGATGGTCGCCACCGACGGCACCACCACCGGCCCGACGGCGTCCATCACGTGGTCGGCGTGGCCTTCCAGCAGGGTGCCCAGCACCAGCAGCTGGTCCAGGGCCTTGCGCTGCGGCTCGGACTGCACGGCGCGGACCAGGCCCAGGATGCCCGACGCGCTGGGGTCCGACGAGCCGTCCCCGCGGTGGCGGACGAACTCGGCCAGCCGGCCCAACACCTGCCCCATGTCCTCGCCGGCGTCCTGGGTGATCAGGCCCAGCGACTCCGACATGTAACCGGCCAGCCAGGGATTAGCGGTGAACTGGACGCGGTGGGTCACCTCGTGCAGGCACACCCACAGCCGGAAGTCCGACGGCGAGACGCGCAGTTGCCGCTCGACGGCGATGACGTTCGGATACACCAGCAGCAGTGCGCCCTGCCCGTCGGCGAACGGGTCGTACTGGCCGAGGATGCCCGACGACACGAACGCCAGCACCGCGCCCGTCTGGGCGCCGGTCAGCCGGCCGGTCCACAGGCCGCGCGGCTTCTCGGTTCCGTTCGTCATCACCCGCATCGACTCGGCGGCCGCACGCACCCAGTCCTTGCGGTCGACGATGCGGGCCGCCGGCACGTCGCCCTTGTCGAAGCCGCTGGTGATCAGGCCGGTGACGTCGCGCACCGGCGGCTCGGCCTTGGCGGCGGCGCCGGTCAGCTCGTCGATGGCCTGGCGGCGGGTGTACTCGGTGGACGGCGGCCCCGGCCGGGCCAGCCGCTGGCCGACTGTGGCGGCGAACTGCCAGTCGACGGCGGTCCCGATGGTCAGGTCAGACGATGGCGTCACACGCACCCACAGGTCCACAGCTTGGTGGCCAGCGCGTCCATCACGTTGCGGCCGTTGGGGCCCGCGGCGTTGGAGATGAACGCGAACGTCAGCACCCGCCCGGCGCTGTCGGTGAGCACGCCGACGAGCGCGTTGATCGCGGTCAGCGAGCCGGTCTTGGCGCGCAGCCAGCCGGCCGGGCCCAGGTTGGTGGCCATGTCCAGGAAGCGGTCGGACAGCGTGCCGCTGCCCCCGGCGATGGGCAGCAGATCCAGCAGCGCCCGCAGCGACGGCTGGTCCGGCCCGGCCGCCGCCTGCACCACGCCGTCGAGCGTCCTGGCCGTCAGGCGGTCGTCGACCGACAACCCGCTGGAATCCGCCAGCGCGACGCCGCCGGTCTCCACGTGCGCGGTGCTCAACCGGTTGGTCACCGCGTCGACCGCGCCGGCGAAGCTCTGCGGCCGGTTGATGGCGGCGGCCACCTCGCGGCCGATGCATTCGGCCATCACGTTGTCGGAGTGGTCCATCATCTGGGACAGCCGGGTGATCAACGGCGCGGACTGGACCAGGGCCAACTGACGCGCGCCCGTCGGCGCCGTCGCGATGGTGACCGCGGCGGGGTCCAGGCCGAGGGCCTTGGCCAGCTCCCGCCCGGCGTCCAGCGCCGGGGTCGTCGACCGCCGCGAGTTGACGGTGGTCGGCTGGATGCGTCCGGCGTCGATCATCACCGACTCGATCGGGGCGATGTCGCCGTTGCCGATGTCACCCGCGTCCCAGCCGGGCGCCATCGTCGGGCCGCTGAACGCGTGGGTGTCCACCTGGACCGACGTCGGCGTCATGCCGCTGCGCCGCACCTGCTCGACCAGGTCGCTGATGCGGCCCGCGCCCCGGTACCAGGTGTCGGTGCCGGGCGGCGCGGCCGACAGCGTCGGATCCCCCGCGCCCACCAGCACCACCGGGCCCTGGGCGTTCTGGCTGCCGGCCACCACCCGCGTGCTGATGCGGGCCTGGCGGTCCAGCGTGAGCAGCGCCGCCGCCGCGGTGAGCACCTTGTTGGTCGACGCCGGCACCAGCGGCACCTCGCCGGCCACCTGCCACAGCTCCTTGCCGGTCATGGCGTCGGTGATCCGGCCCCCCAATTTCCCCAGGTTGGGGTCGGCCGCGATCGGCGCCAACGCGGCCGCAACCCCCGCGGGGCTCGGCATGGCGGCGGTGTCGGCCACCGGGACCATGCCCGGCTTGACCGTCGGCGGCCGCGGTGGCGGCACGGGCGGATGCGCACCACTGGCCCCGTGCCCGGTGGTGAAGTACGCCGCGGCACCCACGACGGCGGCGACAAACGCCAGCACGGCCACCGTGACCAATGCATAGGTGGATTTCCGCCAGCGAGTAGGACTCATCGCTCTCCTGACTGTTCTCGCCCCATTCTGCCGAACCGGCCGCCAGACGCTCGACTAGGGTGGATCCGCTACGCAACTGACCTATCGCATCTGAGGAGCCGAGACGGTGCAATTCGACGTGACCATCGAAATTCCGAAAGGCCAGCGCAACAAGTACGAGGTCGATCACGCGACGGGCCGCGTGAAGCTGGACCGCTACCTGTACACCCCGATGGCGTACCCCACCGACTACGGCTTCATCGAGGACACGCTGGGCGAGGACGGCGACCCGTTGGACGCGCTGGTGCTGCTGCCCGAGCCGCTGTTCCCCGGCGTGCTGGTGGAGGCGCGGCCGGTGGGCATGTTCCGGATGGTCGACGAGCACGGCGGCGACGACAAGGTGCTGTGCGTGCCGGCCGGTGACCACCGCTGGGAACACATCCAGGACATCGACAACGTCCCGTCGTTCGAGCTGGAAGCGATCAAGCACTTCTTCGTCCACTACAAGGACCTGGAGCCGGGCAAGTTCGTCAAGGCCGCCGACTGGGTGGGCCGCGAGGAGGCCGAGGCCGAGGTGCTGCGGTCGGTGGAGCGGTTCAAGGCTTCCGGGCACTGACCAGCTCGGGCTCGGCCCGGGCCCGCGCCTGCGCCTGGCGGCGATTGCGCCACAGGCTGGCGCCGAAGGCCGCCGCGATGACGGTGACCCCGATCGACGCGGTGACCTCCTCGGGGATATCGATGGTGGGCTTGATGTCCACCAGCATGATCACGCCGAGCGCGCCGATCGCCCAGTGCGCGCCGTGCTCCAGGTACACGTAGCGGTCCAGCTTCTCCTGGCGGACCAGGTAGATGGTGATCGACCGGACGAACACCGCGCCCACCAATCCGAGACCCAGCATCATGATGATCGGATCCTCGGTGATCGCAAAGGCGCCGGTGACGCCGTCGAACGAGAAGGCGGCGTCCAGCACCTCCAGGTAGAGGAACAACGACAGCGCGGCCTTGCCGACCGCGGGCGCCGGGCTCGCCGCGTCGTCCTCGGGGTCCGACGGCCGGAACGCCCGGCTCAATCCGTTGACCACCAGGTACGTCATCATGCCCAGCAGGCCGGCCGTGAGCACCGTCACGCGTACCTCGCTGGTGGTTGTCGCGAACTGAGCGACCAGCAGCAGCGCCGACGCCGCGACCACCACCGACATCCGGCCGATCCGGCCGATGCGGGCGAACGGGATCTCGATCCACTTGAGCCACTTGATGTCCCGGTCGTCCAAGACGAAATCCAGAAAGAGCAGCAGCAGGAACACGCCGCCGAACGCCGAGATCTGCGGGTCGGCCAGCAGGATCAGCTTCTGATAGCTGGGCGAGCCGTCCGGGAATTCCAGGGCGCCGTGCGCCGGCGGGTGCAGCGCGAGGTGCAGCGCGCGGACCGGGTCGAGGCCCGCGGTCACCCAGACGATGGCCAGCGGGAACAGCAGCCGCATGCCGAACACCGCGATCAGGATCCCGACCGTCAGGAACACCTGCTGCCAGCGCGGGCTCATCCGCCGCAGGATGGAGGCGTTGACGATCGCGTTGTCGAACGACAGCGACACCTCGAGGATGCCCAGCACCGCCAGCAGAAACAGCGCCTTGAGGCCGCCGTGACAGTAGCCGAGAACCAGGGCGACCGCAGTGAGGAGCAGCGAGAAGCCGAACGTGCGGAGTGCGGTCATGAATCCTTCCGGGACGAGTCGACGTGTCGACCCCTGTATTTTCTCCTCTGTGGCGGTGCATGTGCTCGGTCGGCCGGGAATACCGCCGCAGTGAGCGACCTGAGCGCGGGTCCGGTAACGCGCGGCAGCGTGGCCCGGGTCGGCGCCGCGACCGCGGTCACCGCGCTGTGTGGCTACGCGGTGATCTATCTGGCCGCCCGCAACCTGGCGCCCGGCGGCTTCTCCGTGTTCGGCGTGTTCTGGGGCGCGTTCGGGCTGGTCACCGGCGCCGCCAACGGCCTGCTGCAGGAGACCACCCGGGAGATTCGCTCCACGCTCTACCTGCCCGCGCTGCCCGATCCCGACCGGCCGCGGACCCACCCGCTGCGCATCGCCGCGATGGTCGGCGCGGCGACGGCGGTCGTGATCGCCGGCAGCTCGCCGCTGTGGAGCGGGCGGGTATTCGTCGAGGAGCGCTGGCTGTCGGTGGCGCTGCTCAGCATCGGCCTGGCCGGATTCTGCGTGCACGCCACCCTGCTGGGCATGCTGGCCGGCACCAACCGGTGGACCCCGTACGGCGCGCTGATGGTGACCGACGCGGTGATCCGGGTGGGCATCGCCGCGGCCACGTTCGTGATCGGCTGGGGCCTGACCGGATTCCTCTGGGCAACCGTGGCCGGCGCGGTGGCGTGGCTGCTGATGCTGGTGGCGTCGCCGTCGACGCGCGCGGCGGCGCGCCTGCTCGCGCCCGGCACCGCCGTGACCTTCCTGCGCGGGGCCGCGCATTCGATCACCGCGGCGGGCGCCAGCGCGATCCTGGTCATGGGGTTTCCGGTGCTGTTGAAGCTCACCAGCACCGAGCTGGGGGCCGCGGGCGGCGTGGTGATCCTGGCAGTGACGTTGACCCGCGCCCCGCTGCTGGTGCCGTTGACGGCGATGCAGGGCAACCTGATCGCCCATTTCGTCGACCAGCGCAGCAACCGGCTGCGGGCGCTGGTCGCGCCGGCCGCCATCGTCGGGGGCGTCGGCGCGTTCGGGGTGCTGGCGGCCGGCGTGGTGGGCCCGTGGTTGCTGCGGGTCGGCTTCGGGACGCAGTACGTGGCCAGCAGCGCGCTGCTGGCCTGGCTGACGGCGGCCGCGGTGGCGATCGCCGTGCTGACGCTCACGGGCGCCGCCGCGGTGGCGGCTGCGCTGCATCGGGCCTACGCGCTGGGCTGGGTCGGGGCGACGGTCGCGTCGGCGATGCTGCTGGCGCTGCCCCTGCCGCTGCAGACCCGCACCGTCGTCGGGCTGTTGTGCGGACCGCTGGTGGGAATCGGTGTCCATCTGATTGCACTGGCGCGCGTCGGGCGTGTAGCGGGCTGATGCGGTCAGCCCAGACGTGTACCTTGTGGTGCATAAATGGTGACTGAAACGCATTACCCCGACGTCTGGATCGTCGTTCCCGCATTCAACGAAGCCGCCGTCATCGGTGAGGTCATCGCCGATCTGCGCTCGGTGTTCGACCATGTCGTCTGTGTGGACGACGGCAGCAGCGACGGCACCGGCGAGATCGCCGCGCGTGCCGGCGCCCACCTGGTGCGCCATCCGATCAACGTCGGCCAGGGCGCGGCCATCCAGACCGGCGTGGAGTACGCCCGCAGGCAGCCGGGTGCGCGCGTGTTCGCCACGTTCGACGCCGACGGTCAGCACCGGGTCAAGGACCTGGCCGTCATGGTGGAGCGCTTGGAGTCTGGCGATGCCGACATCGTCATCGGCACGCGGTTCGGGGGTTCGGACGCGAGCCGGCCGCCGTTCGTGAAGCGGATCGTGCTGCGCACCGCCGCCAAGCTGAGCCGGCGTGGCCGGCGGCTGGGCCTGACCGACACCAACAACGGCCTGCGGGTGTTCAACAAGAAGGTGGCCGACGCGCTGGACATCACCATGAGCGGGATGAGCCACGCCAACGAGATCGTCATGCTGATCGCCGAGCACAACTGGCGCGTGGTTGAGGAACCCGTCGAAGTGCTGTACACCGAGTACTCGAAGTCGAAGGGACAACCCCTCCTCAACGGCGTCAACATCATTTTCGACGGGTTTTTGCGAGGAAGGATGCCCAGGTGAACTGGATCCAGGTTTTGTTGATCGGTTCGATCATGGCGCTGCTGGTCTATCTGCTGCGGTCGCGGCGCAACGCCCGGTCCCGCGCCTGGGTCAAGGTCGGCTACGTGTTGTTCGTGTTCGCCGGCATCTACGCCGTACTGCGGCCCTACGACACCACCGTGGTGGCCCACTGGTTCGGGATCGGCCGCGGCACCGACCTGATGCTCTACGCGCTGGTCATGGCGTTCAGCTTCACCACGCTGAGCACGTACATGCGGTTCAAGGACCTAGAGCTGCGCTACGCGCGGCTGGCCCGCGCCGTCGCGATCGAGGGCGCGCAGCCACCGCAGGAGGGCTGAGCGCTAGCCGGCGTGCAGCCGCCGGAAGTAGTCGACCGTCCGGCGGACGCCTTCGTCGAGCGGGACCTGCGGCCGCCAGCCCAGAACGCGTTCGGCCAGACCGATGTCCAGGCAGGAGCGCTTCAGGTCGCCCAGCCGCGGCGGATGGAACTCCGGATCGTCGGGTCCCCCGACGGCCGCCGCCACCACGGTGTGCAGTTGCCGATCCGAGGTCTCGATGCCGGTGCCGATGTTGAACCGCTGCCCGCCGCCGGCTTCCCCCGAAGCCCGCACGAACGCGTCCACCACGTCGCCGACGAACACGTAGTCGCGGGTGTTGCTGCCGTCGCCGAACACCTTGGTGGTCTTCCCCGACAGCAGCGCCTGCGCGAAGATCGCCACCACGCCCGCCTCGCCGTGCGGGTCCTGGCGCGGGCCGTACACGTTGGCGGGCGCGATGTGCGAGCAGTCCAGGCCGTAGAGGTGGCGGAACGTGTTCAGGTAGATCTCGCCGGCCACCTTGCCGGCCGCGTACGGCGACGCGGGGTCGGTGGGCACGTTTTCGCTGGTCGGGAACTGCGTCGGCGTGCCGTAGATGGACCCACCCGACGACGTGTGCACGACCTTGCGGACGCCGTTGCTGCGGGCCGCCTCGGCGAGGCGGACGGTGCCGATGACGTTGACCGACGCATCGAACTGCGGGTTGGCCACCGAACGCCGGACGTCGATCTGGGCGGCCAGGTGGAACACCACCTCGGGCTGGTGTTCGCCGAGGATGGCGTCCAGGTCCGAGGTAACGATGTCCGCCTCGACAAAGACGTGCGCGGGGTTGTCGGCCAGATGCTCGATGTTGGTGGCTCGGCCGGTGGCGAAATTGTCCAGGCCGACCACGGTGTGGCCGTCCGCCAGCAGGCGATCGACCAACGTCGACCCGATGAATCCGGCTGCTCCGGTGACCAGTGCGCGCACCGGCCCACCATACCGACCGGTAAGAAAGAACCATGCTGACCGCCGCCTCCCGGGTACGTCGGGTTCCCCGGGTTGCCATGGTGGCGGCCGCGCTGGTGGTGGCGCAGCTGGTGATCCGGGCGGTGCTGGCGTTCGACGGCTATTTCTACTGGGATGACCTGATCCTGGTCGGCAAGGCCGGCACCCAGAACCCGCTGTCGCCGTCGTACCTGCTCGACGACCATGACGGCCACCTGATGCCGGGGGCGTTCCTGGTGGCCGGCGCGATCACCCGGCTGGCGCCGCTGAACTGGATCGGGCCGGCGATCAGCCTGGTGGTACTGCAGGTGCTGGCCTCGCTCGCGTTGCTGCGCGCGCTGTACGTGATCCTCGGCTGGCGTCCGGTGCTGCTGATTCCGTTGACGTTTGCCCTGTTCACGCCGATGGCCGTGCCGGCATACGCGTGGTGGGCGGCGGCGCTGAACTCGCTGCCGATGCTGGCGGCGCTGGCCTGGGTGACCGGGGACGCCGTGCTGCTGGCCCGGACCGGCAACCAGCGCTACGCGGCGACGGGCGTGCTGGCCTACCTTGGTGGGCTGCTGTTCTTCGAGAAGGCCGCGGTCATCCCGTTCGTGGCGTTCGCGGTGGTGGCGCTGCTCTACCACGTCGCCGGCGACGGCGCAGCCCTGCGCACCGCGTGGCTGAAGGGGATGCGGCTGTGGGTGTCGTCGCTGATCCTGACCGTCGGCTGGATAGCGCTGTACCTGGCCGTCGTCAACCAGAAGCGCTGGACCGGCGACCTGAGGATGACGTGGGACCTGCTGGCCCGGTCCATCACGCACGGCGTCATGCCGGGCCTGGCCGGGGGGCCGTGGGTGTGGGGCCGCTGGGCTCCTGCGTCGCCGTGGGCCGTGCCCCCGCCGCTGGTGATGGCGCTGGGCTGGCTGGTGTTCGCCGCGGTGCTGGCGGTGTCGTTGGCGCGCAAACAACGGATCGGGCCCGTGTGGCTGACGGCGGTCGGCTACACGGTCGCCTGCCAGGTGCCGATCTACCTGATGCGGTCGTCGCGGTTCACCGCCCTGGAGTTGGCCCAGACGCTGCGATACCTGCCCGACCTGGTCGTCGTGCTGGCGCTGCTGGCCGCCGTGGCGTTCACCGCGCCCAACCGGCCGGCGGCGGGCTGGCTGGACGCCTCGCGCGCCCGTACGGCGGTGACCGTCGTTGCGGCGCTGGCGTTTCTGGTCAGCAGCCTCTATTCGACGGCGACGTTTCTGACCAGCTGGCGCGACAACGTCGCCCAGCCGTACCTGAAGAATGCGCGAGCGGGCCTGGCGGCCGCGCGGGCGACGTCCAACGCGCCGCTGCTGGACCAGGAGGTCGATCCGCTGATACTGGCGCGGATCGTCTACCCCGAGAACCTGGCCAGCCATATGTTCGCCCTGCTGCGGGACAGACCCGAATTCGACACGGCCACAACCAAGCTACGGATGATCGACCGTTCCGGCCGGGTGGTCGACGCGAAGGTGAGCTGGATCCGCACGATCGTGCCGGGGCCGGTCGCGCAATGCGGCTACTTCGTGCAGCAGGACGCGCCGGTACGGATGGCCCTCGACGGCCCGCTGCTGCCGGCCGACTGGACCATCGAGCTCAACTACCTGGCCAACAGCGACGGCTCGGTGACGCTCTCGCTGTCCGAGGGGCCCGAGGTCCGGGTCCCGGTGCACCCGGGACTCAACCGGGTGTTCGCGCGGCTGCCCGGTGCCGGCAATTCGATCACCGCGCAGGTCAACACCGCGGCGCTGTCGCTGTGCATCGCGTCGGGTCCGGTGGGGCTGCTCGAGCCGGCGTGATGGCGCGCCTCGGCAGCCCCGGGGTTAGCGGGTGTCGGCCACGATGGCGCTCAGCTCGCCGCGCGAGCGGATGCCCAGCTTCTGGTAGATGTGCCGCAGGTGGTACTCGACGGTCTTGGGGCTCAGAAACAGCGCGGCCGCGGTCTCTTTCGTGGTCCGCCCGGCGCCCAGCAGCTGCGCGATATGGATCTCCTGCGACGTGAGCGCGGCCAGCTGGTCGTCGCCGCTGCGCCGCGCCCGCTCACCCGTCGCGTCCAGTTCCGACGCGGCCAGATCGGCCCACGGGCGGGCACCGAGTCGCTCGAACTGCCGCAGCGCCGCACGCAGGTGTGGACGCGCGGCCGCCCGGCTCTTGTCGCGGCGCAGCGACGCACCGAAGGCCAGCCGCGTCCGGGCCTCCTCGTACACGTCCAGGCTGCCCTCGTGGAGCTGAATCGCGTTCTCGAACAACGTGTTCCGTTTGTCCGCGTCGGGGTTGACCAGGGCCGTCGCGCGCTGCGCCCGCGCCAGCGCCCAGGGCTGACCCTTCTGCTGCGCCCGGCGCTGGTAGTCGGCGGCCGACGCCGCGGCGCCGACCAGGTCGCCCCGTCGTACCTGGGCTTCCACGAGTTCCGGCCCGGGCGCGAGGTCGACGTCGTTGAACCCGATACGGCTCATGGTTTCGGTTAGCTCCGTGAATCGTTGCACCGCGGCGGCGGCGTCCCCGGCGGCCAGGCTGAGGTCGCCGAGGGCGAACCGGGCCCACAGTTCGGCCAGCACGATCTGATGGCTCGCGGCCAGCGCGAGCGCGTGCTCGCAGTTGCGGCGGCATTCCTCGGCGCGGCCCATCCGGGCCTGCAGCCAGGCCAGCCCGGCCCGTGTGACGGCGAGATCGGTGGTCTGCCCGGTCTCGGTGGCCAGCGTGATGCCCTCGTCGAATTCGCCGAGCGCCGAAGCCCAGCGGTCGGTGGTGGCGTCGTCGCGGCCCATGTGGAAGAGCAGATTGGGCAGCGCGCCCAGCGCGGTCTTGGCCCGCTGTTCGGCGACGACGCGCCCGATCAGTTCCCGCCCGGCCCGCGACTCGCGCAGGAACAGCGGGCCGATCACGGGCAGGTCCGGCCGGCGCGGATCGTCGAAACGCTGGGGGTCCTCGGTCATCGACTCGACCGCGGCGCGAATCCAGTGCATGCCTTGGTGTCCCGCCAGCACCCGCGCCATCCCGACCGCCATCTGCCCGCGGATTCGGGCGACGTCGGACCGGCAGTTGTCCAGCAGCCTTTCGATGCGGTCGGCGGCCGAGGTCGCCGCGGCGGCGTCGCACAGGTAGAAGCAGGCGCTGACGGCGTCGGCGAACAGCCGGACCGCGGCGTCGGGATCGGATCCCGCGGCCCGCTCCGCCGAGCGGGACAGCACCGCGTGCGCGTCGCGCAGCGAACCCGTGCGCAGCGCGAGATTGCCTCGGGTTTCGTCGATTTCCGCCAGCGTCGCGGTGTCCGTGACCAGCCTCTCCGCGGCGCCGAGGAACTCGTCGGCGGTGTCGATGCGACCCGCGAGCCAGGCGGACTCACCCGCCCGGAACAGCCGGAAGCCACGCGGTTCGTGCGCCGTGGTGAGCTCGGCGCTGCGCGCGAGCCCGATCGCCGCGGTGCCGTAAGCCCCCCGCGCGCGGGCGGTTTCGGCCGAGGCGGCCAGCATGTCGGCGACGGTGTCGTCGGGCCCGACGCACGCCTCGCTCAGGTGCCACGAGCGGCGATCGGCCGACGACTCCGGCAATGCCGCCGCCACCGCGCGGTGCGCGGCCCGTCGTTCCTCGGGCGCCGCCACCGAGTAGACCGCGGATCGCACCAGCGGGTGCCGGAACTCGGCGCGTCCGGCCCGAAGCCGCAGCAGCCCAACGCCTTCCGCGTCGGCCAGGGACTCGATGCGGGTGTCGAGCGCGGCGGCGGCGCGTGCGGTCACCGACAGGTCGCCGTCGGCGACGGCGGTCAGCAGCAAGACGCGCTGCGCCGGCTCCGGCAGCGTCGACACCCGCCGGGCGAAGGTGCGGGCGATGGTTTCGGTGACCGGCATCGGCAGCTCGGGCGCTTGGCGGCTGAGGTGGTGCAGGCGATCCGTGTCGCCGGCCAGCTCGATGAGGGCCAGCGGATTGCCCGCGGTCAGCTGATGCAACCGCGCGGTCAGCTCGGCGCCCGCCGTCCCGCCCGCGGCCGCCGCGAGCAACACACCGGCCGCGGCCCGGTCCAGGCCGGCCAACTCCAGCGCCCGCAGGCCCGAGTCGTACAGCAGCGCATCGGGTTCCGGGCGCAGCGATATCAACAACGCGATCGGGTCGGCCACCAGCCGGCGCGCGATGAATAGCACGGCCTCGGCCGACGGCAGGTCCAGCAGGTGCGCGTCGTCGACCAACACCAACAGCGGCCGCTCCTCCGCGAAGCGGCTGATCAGGCTGAGCGCACCCACGCAGACGGCGAATCGCTCCGGCGCCGGGCCGTCGCGCAGCATGAGGGCGACCGCCAGGGCGTCACGCTGCGGTTGCGGGATGCGCCCCAGCAGCGGCAGGGCGGGCGACAGCAACTGCTGCAGGCCTGCGAAGCCCAATCCGGATTCCTGTTCGCTGCCCGAGATGCGCAGCACCCGCATTTCGCCCGCCGCGGCGGCGGTGTCGTCGAGCAGGGCGGTCTTGCCGATGCCGGCCTCGCCGCGCAGCACCAGCACACCGCTCTGGTGCACGCGCGCCGCGGCCAGCATCTCGGCCAGTTGCCGCTGCTCAGATTCGCGGCCGACCAGCATGAATGCGATGGTACGGCGGCGCTCACCACCCCGCCCCCTCCTTCGCGACACTTAAACCACGCACACGACACGCCGTCAGGGGTCGCAGTGGGTTAAGTCTCGGCGCAACTCGCCGCGCAAAAAGCTAGGTGGGGCACCGGATTCGCCGGGGCCCCCGTCGGTGCCACGGTGAGTGCACCTCGACTCAAAGGAGCACCCACATGACAGCACTCGACGACCCCGCGGCACCGCCGGTTGACCCGGACAAGCTGATGGCCTTCGTGTTCCGCGCGGTGGAAGAAGCCGGCGCGGCCCTGAACTGCGCGCTGGTGGTGATGGGCGACAAGCTGGGCTACTACCGCAGCCTGGCCGACCACGGCGCCAGCACCCCGGCCGAGCTGGCCGAGCGCACCGACACCGACGAGCACTACGCCCGCGAGTGGCTCAACGCCCAGGCGGCCGGTTCGTTCGTCACCTACGAACCCGGCACCGGCCGCTACGAGCTGCCGCCCGAGCACGCGGTGGCGCTGACCGACGAATCCAGCCCCGCGTTCGTCGGCGGCCTGTTCCAGATCGCGCACGGCACCAGCACCGACGCCGACCGCATCATCGGCGTCGCCCGCACCGGTGACGGCGTCGGCTGGGGCGACCACAACCCCGACGTGCACGTGGGCTGCGAGCGGTTCTTCCGCCCCACCTACAACGCGTACCTGGTCAACGCCTGGCTGCCCGCGCTCGACGGAGTGGTGGACAAGCTGCGCTCCGGCGCCAAGGTCGCCGACGTCGGCTGTGGGCACGGCGCGTCGACGGTCTTGATGGCCGAGTCGTTCCCGGCCAGCACGTTCCTGGGCATCGACGGGCACGCCGCGTCCATCGCGACGGCACGCGAGCGCGCAGCCGGGCAACCGCACGTCGGCTTCGAAGCCGTAGGGGCGCAGGACCTCCCGACCGGTCCCTATGACCTGGTGACCATGTTCGACTGCCTGCACGACATGGGCGACCCCGTCGGGGCCGCGCGCCGGGTCCGCGACGTGATCGCCGAGGACGGCACCTGGATGATCGTCGAGCCCGCGGCGGGCGACCACGTCGAGGACAACCTCAACCCGATCGGCCGCGCCTTCTACGGCTTTTCGACGTTGCTGTGCACGCCGTCGTCGCTGGCCCAGCCGGTGGGCCTGGCGCTGGGCACCCAGGCGGGTCCGGCGCGGATCAGGGACGTCGTCACCACGGCGGGCTTCACCCGGTTCCGGCTGGCCGCCCAGACCCCCTTCAACAACGTGTTCGAAGTTCGGCCCTGAACGCGCGAAGATGGGCTGATGCGAACCGAGCAACGCCGGGCGCGTCCACCGGACGCGTCCGGCGCCACGGTGCGCGACGGGGTTTCGCTGCACTACGACGTCTACGGTGACGCGCCGGTCACCGTGCTGCTGTTTCCTACCTGGTCGATCGTGGACTCCCGGTTCTGGAAGGCCCAGGTTCCGTTCCTGTCCCGGCACTTTCGGGTGATCACCTTCGACGGCCGCGGGTCCGGGTTGTCCGGACGGCCGCGCGGCACCGCCGCCTTCGCTGATGCGGAGTACGCCGCCGACGCCGTCGCGGTGCTCGACGCGACGGCGACCGACCGCGCCGTCCTGGTCGGATACTCTTGCGGCGCAACGTGGGCCGTGCACGTCGCGGCCTGTCAGCCGGAGCGGGCCCAGGGCGTCTTCGCGATCGGCCCGTCGTGCGGGCTGGCGGTCGCCAAGCCCGAACGCGAGCTGCAGCGCTGGCTGGCCGAAATCGAAAACCCGCGCAGCTGGCAGAAGCACACCCGGCAGTACTGGCGCGACGGGGATGTCCAGGATTTCCGCGAATTCTTTTTCAGGCAACTGTATTCCGACCCGCACTCGACCAAGCAGATCGAAGACTCGGTGCGGTGGTCCGCCGAGACCGACGCCGAAACCTTGATCGACACCACGGCGGCCCGGCTGCATCTGGACGGGCCGCCCGCGGTCTCGACGGAAGAGCTCGCGGGCCGGGTGCGCTGCCCGGTGCACGTCGTACACGGCACCGACGACCGCGTCCGCCATTGGCACGTGGGCGAGGAACTCGCGCGCCTGACGGGTGGGAAGCTGACCCTGTTCGACGGCGCCGGCCATGGCCTGCCGGGACGAAAACCCGTCCAGATCAACACGATGATCCGCGAGTTCGTGGAGTCGGTGACCGCATCGTCCACGCCGCGGCCGCCGCGGGCTCCCTCGGCGCGGCGCAAGCGGGTGCTCTATCTGTCCTCCCCGATCGGACTCGGCCACGCCCGTCGCGACCTGGCGATCGCGGGCGAATTACGCACGGCTCGTTCAGATCTCGACATCAGCTGGCTGTCGCAGGATCCGGTCACCCGGATGTTGGAGGCCGCGGGCGAGCGGGTGCACCCGGCCGCGGCGCATCTGCTCGGCGAGTCGCGACACGTCGAGGCCGAGGCCGGCGAACACGACCTGCACGCGTTCGAGGCGATCCGGCGGATGGACGAGATCATGGTCGCCAACTTCATGCTGTTCAGCGAGATCGTCCGCGACGAGCCCCCCGATCTGGTCATCGCCGACGAGGCCTGGGAGGTCGACTATTTCCTGCACGAGAATCCCGAACTCAAGCGGTTCCCGTTCGCCTGGCTCACCGACTTCGTCGGCTGGCTGCCGATGCCCGACGGCGGCGCACGCGAGGCGGCACTGACCGCCGACTACAACGCCGAGATGATCGAGCATCGCGCGCGCCTGCCCGGCCTGCGTGACGTGTCGGTGTTCGTCGGCGACCCCGACGACGTGGTGTCCCAGGAGTTCGGCCCCGGGTTGCCGGACATCCGCGAGTGGACGCGACAGAACTTCCGGTTCTGCGGCTACGTGACGGACCGGATGCCGGCGTCGGCGCCGGAACGCGCCGCGGTGCGCCGACGGCTGGGACTGGGCGCCGACGACCGGTTCTGCGTCGTCACCGTCGGCGGCACCGCCGTCGGCGAGGCACTGCTGCACCGCGTGCTCGACGCGGCCGCTCTTGCGCGACGACGGGAACCTTCGTTGCGCTTGCTGGTGGTGACCGGACCGCGGATCGACCCAGGTTCGCTGCCGCGGCGGCCCGGCGTGCGGGTGTGCGGTTTCGTGCCCGACCTCACCGAATATCTCGCCGCCTGCGACCTGGCCGTGGTGCAGGGCGGGTTGAGCACCTGCATGGAGCTCACCGCGGCCGGCACCCCGTTCATCTACGTGCCGCTGGAACACCACTTCGAGCAGAACATCCACGTGCGGCACCGGCTCGACCGGTACGGCGCCGGGCGGGCGATGCGCTACGCCGGCGCCTGCGACCCGGACCGCCTGGCCGCCATGATCGTCGAGGAGCTCGGCGCGACGACGAACTTCCGCCCGGTCGAGACGGACGGGGCCGCGCGCGCCGCCGCGATGCTCGCCGAGCTGGTGTAGCTTCGCGGCCGCCGCGCCCCATGCCCATCACATTGACTCTGCGCTGGCTGCGGCCCCCACTCGAACTCTTGCGCAGTACACGCAGACTCAATGCCCGACAGCCGCCGCGCCCCACGCCCATCACATTGACTCTGCGCTGGCTGCGGCCCCCACTCGAACTCTTGCGCAGTACACGCAGACTCAATTCCCGACAGCCGCCGCGCCCCACGCCCATCACATTGACTCTGCGCTGGCTGCGGCCCCCACTCGAAGTCTTGCGCAGTAGACGCAGACTCAACGCGAACAACTGCGCATCGACGCCAAGAAATGAGAGCCGCCTGGGAGAATCGAACTCCCGACCTATTCATTACGAGTGAATCGCTCTACCGACTGAGCTAAGGCGGCCTGCCCTCGCGGGCGGCACGAGTCTACGGCAGGCGGGCGGGCTCACCCAAGTTCCTGGCCAATCGCGGCCACCAGAGCATCGACGGCGAACTTGGGTTTCACGTTGACGGCCAGCGCTTCCCGGCAGCCCAGAACGGCCTCGATGCAGCGCAGCAGCCGGTCCGGCGGGGCGTGGGAAGCCAGCGCGCTGACCCGCTCGGCCATGTCGGGATGGTTGGGCCGAACCGCACGCGCATCGGCAGCGACCAGCAGCGCATCCCGGAAGTATGTCGCCAGGTCGACCAGCGCCCGGTCCAGCGCATCACGCGAGGCCCGCGTCTGGCGTGACTTCTGCCGTCGCTCCAAATCCTTGATCGCCCCGGCGGAGCCGCGCATGGCCGACGCGGCGCCCTTACCGGTCCCGCCCGCCCCCAGCGCCGTCCGCAGCTCCTCGGTCTCGGCCTCGGCGCGGTCGGCGGTCAGCGCCACCGCCTCGGTTTCGGCGGCGGCGACTAGGTCTTCGGCGGCGGCGTAGGCCTTCGCCGGGACGACGGCGTCGCGCACGAGTCCCAGCGCCCGCTCCCGTCGCGCACGGGCCTCGCTGTCGGTGGCCAGCCGCCGAGCCCGGCCCACGTGGCCGCCGCTGACCGACGCCGCCCAGCTCGCCGTCTTGGCGTCCAGGCCGTCGCTGTCGACCAGCACCCGCGCGATCGCCTCGGTCGACGGCGTCACCAGCGCGACGTGCCGGCACCGGGACCGCAGCGTGACCGCGATGTCCTCGGGATCCACCGACGGCGCGCAGAGCAGGAACACCGTCGACGGCGGCGGTTCCTCGACGACCTTGAGCAGCGCGTTCGCGGCGCCCTCGGTCAACCGGTCGGCGTCCTCGATCACGACGATCTGCCGGTGCCCGGTGGTCGGGCGGCGCGAGGCGATCTGGACGATCGCGCGCATCTCGTCCACGCCGATGGACAGCCCGTCGGGAATGACCCGCCGCACGTCGGCGTGGGTGCCGGCCATGGTCGTCGTGCAGGCCCGGCACTCGCCGCAGCCCGGCTCCCCGGCGGAGGTGCACTGCAACGCGGCCGCGAAGCACACCGCCGCGATCGAGCGTCCGGAACCCGGCGGGCCGGTGATCAGCCACGCATGTGTCAGACTCCCGTCGCCCACCGCGCTGTGACCCGAATCACCGCGCGCGGCGCGCGCGGCGGCAAGCAGCTCGGCCTCGACGGTCTCCTGACCTACCAGCCGCGTAAACACTCCGGACATCATCGGCAACAGTAGTGACACCGACCGACAGATACCGATCGGCCACCAATTCGCGACAATTCCGTTATCTTTCGCGGTCTTTCGGCACGATCGCGCGACTTGCCGAGTCGCTTGTAAGTTTCCGACAAGTCCCTGCCGACCGATACGGTGGTTTGGTGGCAACCCAGGCGGCATTGCCCGGGCGGATCAGCGCGTTCGTCCGGTGGGTGGTGCGCACCCCGTGGCCGGTGTTTTCGCTGAGCATGCTGCAGGCCGATATCATCGGCGCCCTCTTCGTGCTCGGCTTCCTGCGCTACGGACTGCCGCCCCAGGACCGCGTCCAGCTGCAGGACCTGCCCATGCTGAACCTGGTCACGGTCATCACTTCGCTGATCGTCATATTCCTCGCCGGCTTCGTGGTGAACCTGAACCTGCTGATGCCGGTCTTCCGCTGGCAGCGGCGTGACAATCTGCTCGCGGAATCCGATCCGGCCGCCAGCGAGGTGGCGCGCACCCGCGCGCTGCGCATGCCCTTCTACCGCACGCTGATCAGCATGGCGTCGTGGGCCATCGGCGGCGCGGTGTTCATCATCGCCAGCTGGTCGGTCGCCCGGTACGCGGCGCCCGTGGTGGCGGTCGCCACCGCGCTGGGTGCCACCGCGACCGCGATCATCGGCTACCTGCAGTCCGAGCGGGTGCTGCGGCCGGTGGCGGTCGCGGCCCTGCGCAGCGGCGTGCCGGAAAGCGTCAAGTCGCCGGGCGTCATCCTGCGGCTGATGCTGAGCTGGACGCTGTCCACGGCCGTGCCGCTGCTGACCATCGTGCTCGCGGTGGTGGCCGACAAGGTCTCCCTGCTGCGCGCCACACCCGAGAAGCTGTTCGATCCGATCCTGCTGCTGGCCCTGGCGGCGCTGGGCATCGGGCTGGTCAGCACCCTGCTGGTGGCCATGTCGATCGCCGATCCGCTGCGTCAGCTGCGCTGGGCGCTGTCGGAGGTGCAGCGCGGCAACTACAACGCGCACATGCAGATCTACGACGCCAGCGAGCTGGGCCTGCTGCAGGCCGGCTTCAACGACATGGTCCGCGACCTGTCCGAGCGGCAGCGGCTGCGCGACCTGTTCGGTCGCTACGTCGGCGAAGACGTCGCGCGCCGCGCCCTGGAGCGCGGCACCGAGCTGGGCGGGCGGGAGCGCGACGTCGCGGTGCTGTTCGTGGACCTGATCGGCTCCACCCAGCTGGCCGCAACCAGGCCGCCCGCCGAGGTCGTCCACCTGCTCAACGAGTTCTTCCGGGTCGTCGTGGACACGGTCGGGCGGCACGGCGGATTCGTCAACAAGTTCCAGGGCGACGCCGCGCTGGCCATCTTCGGGGCGCCGATCGAGCATCCCGACGGCGCCGGCGCCGCGCTCTCGGCCGCGCGTGAGCTGCACGACGAGCTGCTGCCGGTGCTGGGTTCGGCGGAGTTCGGCATCGGGGTCTCGGCGGGCAGGGCGATCGCCGGCCACATCGGCGCGCAGGCCCGCTTCGAGTACACCGTGATCGGCGACCCGGTGAACGAGGCCGCCCGGCTGACCGAGCTGGCCAAGCTCGAGGAAGGCCACGTGCTGGCGTCGGCGATCGCGGTCAGCGGAGCGCTGGACGCCGAGGCGCTGTGCTGGGACGTCGGCGAGGTCGTCGAGCTACGCGGCCGCGCCGCGCCGACGCAGCTGGCCCGCCCGCTGAATCTCGCCGATCCCAGCGAGGTCGTCGCCGGTAAACCCCGTCGCTTCGTTGAGTCTGCGACTACTGCGCAGAAGAGCGAGTAGCAGCCGCCGTCAGCGCAGAGTCAACGCGCCACAGGCAGCCCAACGCACTAGCCGCGCTTGGCGGCCTTCTTCGCCGGTGCCTTACGCGCGGTCGTCTTCTTGGCGGGCGCCTTGCGCGCGGTCTTCTTCGCCGGACCGCGGGCGCGCCGGTCGGCCAGCAGTTCGGAGGCGCGCTCGTCGGTGATCGACAGCACGTCGTCGCCCTTGCGCAGGCTGGCGTTGGTCTCGCCGTCGGTGACATACGGCCCGAACCGGCCGTCCTTGATCACCATCGGCTTGCCCGACGCCGAGTCGGTGCCCAGCTCGCGCAGGGGCGGCGCCGACGCGCTCGTCCGCCCGGAACGCTTGGGCTCCGCGTAGATCTTCAGCGCTTCCTCGAGGGTGATGGTGAACATCTGGTCTTCGGTTGCCAGCGACCGAGAATCGGTGCCGCGCTTCAGGTATGGGCCATATCGGCCGTTCTGCGCGGTGATCTCGTCGCCGGAAGCGGGGTCCACCCCGACCACCCGCGGCAGCGACAGCAGCTTCAGCGCGTCGTCCAGCGTCACGGTCTGCAGGTCCATGCTGCGCAGCAGCGAGCCGGTGCGCGGCTTGGGCCCGGTCGGCTTCTTGCCCTTCTTCGCCGGCGCGGCGGCATCGCCGTCGTCGGGCGGCGGCGGCAGGACCTCGGTCACGTACGGCCCGTAACGGCCGTCCTTGGCGACGATCTCGTGGCCGGTGGCCGGGTCCACACCCAGCACGCGCCCCTCCTGCGGGGTGGCGAACAGCTCCTCGGCCACGTCCAGCGTCAGCTCGTCGGGGGTGATCGCGTCGTTCAGGTTGGCCCGCTGCGGCGTCGGCTCACCGCCGTCACCGGTCACCAGCCGTTCCAGGTAGGGCCCGTTCTTGCCCACCCGAACGTAGATCGGTCGGCCTTGAGCGTCGTCGAACAGCTTGATGGAGTTTACTTCTCGCGCGTCGATGCCTTCGAGGTTGACGCCCACGAGCCGCTTCAGACCGCCGGAGCGGGCCACCGAGTCGGGCACACCGTGGTCGCCGCCGAAGTAGAAGTTGTTGAGCCAGTTGGTCCGTCGCTCGTTGCCGGAAGCGATCTCGTCGAGTTCGTCTTCCATCGCGGCGGTGAAGTCGTAGTCGACCAGCCGACCGAAATGCTGCTCCAGCAACCCGGTTACGGCGAACGCAACCCACGACGGGATCAGCGCGCTGCCCTTCTTGTAGACGTAGCCGCGGTCCTGGATCGTCTTGATGATCGACGAATACGTCGACGGGCGCCCAATCCCCAACTCCTCCAAGGCCTTCACCAGCGACGCCTCGGTGTAACGGGCCGGCGGGTTGGTGGCGTGGCCGTCCGGGGTGAGCTCGACGGCGTCCAGCCGCTGGCCCTCGGAGAGCTGGGGCAACCGGCGTTCCGCGTCGTCGGCTTCGCCGCCGGCGAGCTCGTCGACGGTCTCCACGTACGCCTTGAGGAACCCCGGGAAGGTCAGGGTCCGGCCGCTCGCGGACAAAACCACGGGGCGGCCACCCGATTCACCGTTGATCCGCAGGCTCAGCGTGGTGCCGCGCGCGTCGGCCATCTGCGAGGCCACGGTCCGTTGCCAGATCAGCTCGTAGAGCCGGAACTCGTCGCCGTCGAGCTCGCGGCGCACCGCGTCCGGCGTGGCGAACGCCTCGCCCGCGGGCCGGATGGCCTCGTGCGCCTCCTGGGCGTTCTTGACCTTGCGGGTGAACTGCCGCGGCGACGGCGACACGTACTCCGCGCCGTACAGCTGGCGCGCCTGGGTACGCGCGGCGTTGATCGCCGACTCCGACAACGTCGTGGAGTCGGTACGCATGTAGGTGATGTAGCCGTTCTCGTAGAGCCGCTGGGCGATGCTCATCGTCCGCTCCGACGAGAACCGCAGCTTGCGGCCGGCTTCCTGCTGCAGCGTCGACGTCATGAACGGCGCGTACGGCCGCCGGGTGTAGGGCTTCTCCTCGACGGAAGCGACCGCGAGCTGCGCGCCGCGCAGCCCTTCGGCCAACTCGGTGGCCACGGCCTCGTCGAGCACCACGACCTCGTCGGCCTTGCGCAATTGGCCCAGCGAGTCGAAATCCCGACCGGTGGCCACGCGCAGCCCATCCACGCTGGTCAGGCGGGCGTTGAAGGTGGGCGGCTGGGCCTGCGGGTCGGACACGCTGGCGTCCAGCTTGGCCAGGATGTCCCAGTAGGAGGCACTGCGGAACGCCATCCGGTCGCGTTCGCGTTGCACGATGATGCGGGTGGCCACCGACTGCACCCGGCCCGCCGACAGCTTGGGGGCGACCTTCTTCCACAGCACGGGGCTCACTTCGTAGCCGTACAAGCGGTCCAGGATGCGGCGCGTCTCCTGCGCGTCGACCAGGTCGATGTCGAGGTCGCGGGTGTTGTCGGCGGCCTCGAGGATGGCCGGTTTGGTGATCTCGTGGAAGACCATCCGCTTGACCGGGACGCGCGGTTTGAGCGTCTCCATCAGGTGCCAGGCGATCGCCTCGCCCTCGCGGTCACCATCCGTGGCCAGGTAGAGCTCGTCGACGTCCTTGAGCAGGCCCTTCAGCTCGGTGACGGTGCTCTTCTTCTCGGGACTGATGATGTAGAGCGGCTCGAAGTCGGCGTCGACATTGACCCCGAGGCGGGCCCACGGCTCGGACTTGAACTTTGCGGGCACGTCGGCGGCGGCGCGGGGCAGATCGCGGATGTGGCCCCTGGAGGACTCGACGATGTAGTTGGAACCCAGGTAACCGGCGAGTTTGCGCGCCTTGGTCGGCGACTCGACGATCACCAGTCGCCGGGTGCTCCCGTTTCTGCCGCCACCGCGGGCAGATTTTGTTTCAGGGTCAGCCACCTGCGCCTACGCTCCATCTCCTGTATCGGTTCCCTGGCGGAACCGCCCCGCAGGAAGAATGACAGGTCGGCTCCCGAAATTCCGGCTAATTCCGGTCAACTTCAGGCACGCCGCCGTTCCTTCTACCCGCGGGCAACTGACAATTTCGCACCATTGGGCGCGACTGCGCAAACCGACCGGCCCCGACCTGGGCACTCGCGGACCGTCAAACCCGCGGCCACTGCGCTAACGCGTCCGCCCCGTCGGGCGGTTCCCCCACGTTCTCTACCAGGCGCGATAGTCGTCGTCGGCCGCTGATCCGCAGCGCCGGGCGGGCGCCGCGGGTGCCGATCAACGTGGGTGCAATGCCGACCCGCATCAGAGCCGACGCCAGGGGCGAGTGCGTGTCCGGCGCGTGCGGGTCCAGGCCCAGCAGATAACGGTCGGCGTCCGGGCTGCCGGCCGCCAGCGTCCAGGCCCGCAGCTCCCGCGGCCCGGGCAGCCAGCGCGGGGGCACCGTCTTGACCGCGCCGCGCGTCCACTCGGCCGCGATCGTGCGCAACGAGGGGCTCTCCGCCGTCCGGACCAACGGGGTGTCCTCATCGGTGCGGCTGATTTCGGGTACCAGCCCGGCCTCGCGGATCATCTCGGCCAGCGCCTCGGCCCGCCAGAGTTGATCCACGACCACCGAGAGCCGGGCCCCCTGGGCGGCGCCCTGAACGGCTCCCCTGCCGAGCAGGACGATCTGCCCTGTGGCCGCCAGCACCCCGGAAAGATCGGCGACCGCGGGCGGTACCGACTCTGCGGTGAAGAAGGAAAGCTGGCTCACGTCACCGACAGTAGGCCAGGGGGGCTACCGACGCCCTGAGGCTTGGCGCGAGCAGACGTAAAAGCCCCCTATCGGGCTCGCCA
>NZ_JCALCE010000049.1:0-33820 GCF_059812195.1 Mycobacterium sp. NGS68
GCTACTCATCGACCGTCGTACCGGACGGTCAAATCAACACAAGCCACAGTGACTTGGAAGTTTCTTGGCACCCAGACCAAGTATCAGAACGGCGGGGGTTCGTCGTCGGGTCTGGTGGTGGGCTGCCGTCGGCGGGTTGGGCGACGGTGGCGGCGCGGGCCGCGCCCACCATCCCAACAACGCACGAGGCCGGTCAGACCGGAAAGATTCATCGAACATATGTACGAGTATGCCACCGACGTGTGACAAGTTTGTGCGATGTCTTGGCCTGCGACGAGGAGCGTTTGGCGCGGCGGCGCCACGAATACGTAAGTTGGTGACGTGAAGTTGCCATTGTTGGGCCCGATATCGCTCACCGGCTTCCAGCATGCCTGGTTCTTCCTGCTCCTGATCCTGGTGTTGCTGCTGGTCGGCGTGTATGTCGCGGTGCTGCTCATGCGCCGTCGACGGGTGCTGCGATTCGCCAACATGGAGCTGCTCGACGCCATCGCGCCGGCCCGCCGCGGCCGCTGGCGTCACCTGCCCACGATCCTGCTCGTCGCGGCGCTGGTATTGCTGACGACGGCAATGGCCGGCCCGACGTCGAACGTGCGGATTCCGCTCAACCGGGCCGTGGTGGTCCTCGTCATCGACGTCTCGGAGTCCATGGCAGCCACCGACGTCCCGCCGACCCGCCTCGCCGCGGCGAAAGAGGCCGGCAAGCAGTTCGCCGACCAGCTGACGCCGGCGATCAACCTCGGCCTGGTGGAATTCGCCGCCACCGCGACGCTGCTGGTCTCACCCACGACCAACCGCGGCGCCGTTAAGTCGGCGATCGACAGCCTCCAGCCGGCCCCCAAGACTGCCACCGGCGAAGGCATCTTCACCGCGCTGCAGGCGATCGCGGCCGTCGGCTCGGTAATGGGCGGCGGCGACGGTCCGCCGCCCGCCCGCATCGTCCTGGAGTCCGACGGCGCCGAAAACGTGCCGCTGGACCCGAATGCCCCGCAGGGGGCCTTCACCGCCGCCCGCGCGGCCAAGTCGCAGGGCGTGCAGATCTCGACCATCTCGTTCGGCACGCCCTACGGCACGGTGGAATTCAACGGCTCCACGATCCCGGTGCCCGTCGACGACCAGACCTTGAAGAAGATCACCGAGATCACCGACGGCCAGGCCTTCCACGCCAACAGCCTGGAATCGCTCAAAGAGGTATACGCGACGCTGCAGCAGCAGATCGGCTATGAAACCGTGCGCGGCGAAGCCAGCAGCGCCTGGATCCTGCTCGGCGCGGTCGTGCTGGCGGGCGCCGTCCTGGCCGGGCTGTACGTCAACCGCAGGATCCCGGCCTAGGGCGTCAACCCGGCCGTCAGACAGGCAAACGCCGGTTGAGCAGCAACGCGGCAATCGCGGCGATGAATGCCACGCCGGCACCGAGGCGCAGCCACCCCGAACTGCCCGGCCCGGCCACCGTGCGGTATCCGATCTCCTGCTCGATGTTGTCGTAGATGCGATTGAGTTCGCCGAGGTTGGACGCCGTGTAGGACTGCCCGCCGGACAGCCGCGCGACGGTCTTCATTTGGTCCGCATTGACCGGCACGTTCACCCGCTGCTTATCGAGTTCGATGGTGCCCGCCTTGGTACCGAAGGTGATCGTCGAGATGGGCACGCCGTGATCCCTGGACAACCGCGCCGCGGTGTAGACGCCGTCGTGCGGGTCGCTGGGGTTCGGCGGCTTGTTCGCGGCGCCGTCGGAAAGCAGCACGATGCGTGCGGGCGGCGGTTTGTCACCCGCGGCGACGGCCGAGGACTCGATGGCACGTAGGGCGGTGAAGATGGCCTGACCGGTGGCGGTGCCGTCGCCGAACTGGAGCTTCGGCAGCGCCTCGACGGTCGCCTGGTGGTGCGGGGTCGGCGGAACCAGCAGATACGGCGTCTTCGCGAAGCCGACCAGCCCCAGGTTGATGCCCGGGGTCAGCTCGTTGGCGAACTTGATCGCCGCGTCCTGCGCGGCCTTCAGGCGAGTGGGCTCGACGTCGGTGGCCCGCATGGAGTTCGAGTCGTCGATCACCAGCATGACGACGGCGCGGTTGCGCGGTATGCGCATGTCGTGGGTCGGCGTGGCCAGCGCGATGGTGAGCAGGAACAGGGACAGCAGCGCCAGGGCGATCGGAATGTGCCGCCACAGCGGCTGCTGCACGTGCGCCTCGGTGAACCGGTGCAGGCGCTTCTTGCGCTGGGCCTGGACCATGACGTAGACCCCGAGCAGGGCCAGGGGGATCAGGGCGAACAGGAGCATGGCCGGTCGCTGGAACTGACCGAGCGGTAGCGGACCGATGCCAGGCAGCGACACTGTACTCACCTCCCGCTCGGCCGCCCTTTGGTCTGCCGGCGGGCACTTGCCGACAGTCTATTCGCGGCGCAGGCGTCCCTCCACGAACTGCTCCAGCTTGTCCCACTCGCGGGCCGCCGCGGCAAACGAGCCCGTGGGCTTGCTCACCGAGTCGGGCTCGAGCACGTACGCCACCAGCTTGCCCAGCGGCCGGCTGGTTTCCAGCGCCTTGTCGACCGTGCTCTCCTCGGAGTACTCGCCGACGTCGCGGAGCAACTCGACCGCCAGGTCCAGCTGCTCGCGGTCCACGGCGTCGGGGCCGTCGCCGATATCGTCGGACAGCCCGCTGAGCACGTAGATGTTGTCGTCGGTGACATCGACCGTCAGCGAGCCGTCCGTGGCGGCGGTGCGGATGTCGTCATAGGTGCTCACGTCGGACAGGTCGTGGTCGTGTTCGTCGGCGAGATAGCGGGCCAGGGCGCGCTCGGAGGTGAACACGCTGATCCGGCCGTTGCGGCCCAGGAAGATGGGCTGCTCGTCCAGGTAGCAGCGCAGCGTGTAGAAGGTGCCGGCGCCGGTCATGATCCGGATCGGGTCGATGCCCACCTGCGCCCAGAAGTCCTCGTCGCCGCCCAGTACGACGGTGTCCCCGGCGGCGCGGGCCGGCTCCTCGTCTTCTTCTTCGGCGGACTCTTCTTCGGCGGACTCTTCTTCGGCGGCCTCTTCGTCGTCTTCGGCCTCGTCCTCGTCGGTCTCGTCGGAGGCGTCTTCAGCTTCTTCGGCGGCCTCCTCTTCTTCCTCTTCGATCTCCTCTTCCAGCTCCTCGGCGGCCTTCTCCGAAGCTTCGGAGTCCACTTCGGGGGTGCTGATGATGCCGTCGATCGCGCCGAGCACGTCGTCCCAGCTGCGCCCGATGATCTCGGCGAGCGCATTCCAGCGCTTCTGACCCGCCTTGCCAGTGAAATATTCGATGCCGCCGGAGACCGTGGACAGCGTGGGGTTGCCGTTGAAGAACTTGGACACCGCCGCCAGCTCGCACACCGACCCGATGGACGACACGATCGCCAGCGCTCCGGCCAGCGCTTTCACCGACTCCTCGGTGGGCTTCTCGGCCACGAGTTCCTCGACGGCGACCAGGTCGAATTCCTTGTCGGGGGCGGGATCGAGGTTGTGCGCGTGCGCCGCGGTCAACAGCTCCCACGCGGGGTGGTCGACGAGGTCGTTGTCGGAATCGGTCCGCACGAACGCGACCAGGTCGGCGACGGACTCGAAGGCGAACAGGTCCTCGTCCTTGCCCAGAAACGCCTCCCACTCGTCGCCGGCGTCGCGCCAGCGCGGTGCCCACACGGTGTAGCGGTCACCTTCGGACAGGCTGAGGCGGATGGGCACGAGAGCAGCAACCATGCGGCACAGAATAGCGACGACGACGTTCGCCGCCCCGTCCCGGTGGCGGTTACCCGCCCCAAATGGTGGCGATGACGGGCGCGTTCGCCGCCTTGCCGGTCTTGGGCAGCCCGTACATCTGCTCGACGGTGGAAAGCACGTTGTAGTGGCTGATCTGCTCGTTGTAGGTGCCGGGCTGCACGTGCGCGCCGTAGAAGACCGTCGGGATCTGGTTGCGGCTGCCGCCGTCGTCCTCGTCCCAGGTCACGATCAGCAGGCTGTTGTTGGCCCTGGCCCAGTTGGCGTATCCGGAGAGCTGGCGATTCAGCCAGGCGTCGCCCTGGGCGATCGAGCCGTCGTGCATGTTGTTGTCGTTGTTGGGAATGACGAACGAGACGGTCGGCAGGCTGGCGAAGTTGCCCACCGGAAACGCCGAGAACGGCAGCGAGTTCGCTGGCGGGATATTGCTGAAGTTGGCCCACGGCACGTGCTTTCGCGCGTACTTGCCCGCGCTGCAGACCGTCGAGCCGACCGCCGGCAGGTCCTCGGCGAAGCCCGCGAAGCTCTGACCGGCGGCCAGCAATTCGGAGCCCAGGTTGGGCAGGGCGCCGCCGTTGATGGGGCAGCTGTCCTTCGTCACGCCGAACGTGTCGCCCGCGAACAGCGCCAGGTAGTTGGGTTCGCTGGGGTGCGTCTCGGCGAAGGACTGGGCCATCATCGCGCCCCCGGCGGCCAGCGCATTGATGAACGGAGCCGACCGATTGCCGATGATGCTGGACTGCGAGCGGTTCTCCTCCACCACGATCACGATGTGCGCGGGTGTCGGAAGCGCGGCCGCGGCCAAATGCACCCGCGGGCCCGACGGGCACGCCAGCGCCGCTATCGCCGCTACCGCAGCCATCGCGCCGAACAGCCGCGGGGCTCGCATCCGGGGAGTATATGAACGGGAGCGGCTTCGGGCCGGGACGGACGCGTGCGCTACTTCGAATTGTGATATCCCGGGCCACGTCCGATTCTTATGTGGTGCATGTGAGCGTCATAGACCACCCGTTGGCCGCGGCACGCCTGACGGCGTTGCGCGATGAACGCACCGACAACGCCACGTTCCGGGCCGCGTTGCGGGAGCTGACGCTGATGCTGGTCTACGAGGCCACCCGGGACGCGCCCACCGAGCCGGTGCCGATCCGCACGCCGCTGGCGGCGACGACGGGGTCACGGCTGGCCAAACCGCCGCTGCTGGTCCCGGTGCTACGCGCCGGGCTGGGCATGGTCTACGAGGCGCACGCGGCGCTGCCGGAGGCCACCGTGGGATTCGTCGGCATCGCGCGCGACGAGGAGACCGCGCGGCCGGTGCCGTACCTGGAGTCGCTGCCCGACGACCTGGCGGGACTTCCGATCCTGGTGCTCGACCCGATGCTGGCCACCGGGGGGTCGATGGCGCACACCATCGGCCTGCTGCAGCGCCGCGCCGCGACCGACATCAGCGTGCTGTGCGTGGTGGCGGCGCCGGAAGGTCTTGCGGCCGTTGAGAACATCGCGCCCGACGCGCGGGTGTTCACCGCCGCGGTCGACGACGGGCTCAACGAGGTCGCCTACATCGTGCCGGGGCTCGGCGACGCGGGGGATCGCCAGTTCGGGCCTCGTTGATTTGGGTTAGGTCAGCGCGCGGACCAGTTCGCGCAGCCGTGCCCGCGCCTGCTGCCGGTCCGCGCAGCGCACCTCCAGGTAGTACTTCAACTTGGGCTCGGTTCCCGACGGCCGCACCACCACCCGCACGGACGTGTCGGCGTCGTCGCCGGTGAAGATCAGCACGTCGGCGACCTCGCTCATAGTGCAGTCCGCCAGCGGGCCCGGCGGCGCGGCGCGTAGCCGTCGCAGCAGCGCGGCGGCCTCGTCGGGATCGGCGACCCGGCGCGACACCGCCGCGATCTCGTGCACGCCGTGCCGACGCGCCAGGTCGTCGAGCAGGTCGGGCACCGTGCGACCGTCGAGGGCGGCGACCAGATCGCAGACCAGCACCGCGGCGCTGATGCCGTCCTTGTCGCGCACCGCGGCGGGGTCGACGCAGTGCCCGATCGCCTCCTCGTAGGCGTAGACCAGCGTGCCGGGCGCCTCCGCGTCGGCGCGGGCCAGCCACTTGAACCCGGTCAGCGTCTCCACGTACGCCGCGCCGTGGTGGGCGGCGATCGCCGCCAGCATCCGCGACGACACCACCGTGCTGGCCACGGTCCGGGGGCGATCCGAGGGCTGGGACAGGATGTAATCGCCGAGCAGCCAACCGGTTTCGTCGCCGGAGAGCATGCGCCACCCCTGCGGCTCGGGTATTCCCACGGCGCATCGGTCGGCGTCGGGGTCCAGGGCGATCGCCACGTCGGCCCCGACGTCCGCGGCCAGGGCCAGCAGCGCGTCGGTGGCGCCCGGTTCTTCGGGGTTGGGGAACGCGATGGTGGGGAAGTCGGGGTCCGGCGCGAACTGTTCCGCGACCACGTGCACGTCGTCGAACCCGGCCCGCAGCAGGGTCTCTACGGCCACCGCACCGCCCACGCCGTGCAGCGGCGTCAGGGCGATCCGGATGGACCCGGTGCCGCGCCGCACGCTCGCCGCGCGCTCGATGTAGCGCTCCAGGAGGCCGGAAGCGGTCGCTTGCACGGGCCGGCGGGCGATCTCGTCGGCCGGGGGAGCGGTCGACATCGCGGCCTCGATCCGGCGGTCGGCGGGAGGGACGATCTGCATGCCGCCGTCGAGGTACACCTTGTAGCCGTTGTCGGACGGCGGGTTGTGCGACGCGGTGATCTGTATCCCGACGGCCGCGCCGGTGACACGCACCGCGAACGCCACCACCGGCGTGGGCACCGGATCGGGCAGGTACAGCACCGAAAAGCCCGCGGCGGCAAGGACTTCGGCCGCAGCGCGCGCGAACGCGTCGGACCCGTGCCGGGCGTCGCGGCCCACTACCGCCGTCTTCGGCGGCGCGTCGGCGCGTTCGGTGAGCACCCGCGCCACCGCCCAGGTGGCACGCAGCACCACCGCGAGGTTCATCGCGTCGGGGCCGCCGCGCACCGGGCCGCGCAGCCCCGCGGTGCCGAACGTCAGCGGGCGGGCGAAGCGCGCCGCGAGTTCGTCGGGCCCGCAGGCGGCGAGCTCCGCGGCCGTCGCCGGGTCGGGGTCGTGCGCGATCCACTCCTGCGGCGTCACGGCACTCGGGCGATGACGTCCGCCAGCAGGGAGCCGATCCGCGTCGCCGATGCGGCGCCGGCGGCCAGCACCTCGGCGTGGCTGATCGGCTCGTCGGCGAGGCCGGCCGCCAGGTTGGTGACCAGCGATATGCCCAGCACCTCGGCGCCGGCCGCGCGTGCGGCGATGGTTTCGTGCACCGTCGACATGCCCACCAGGTCGGCGCCCAGCGTGCGCAGCATGCGGATCTCGGCGGGGGTTTCGTAGTGCGGGCCGGGCAGGCCCGCGTACACGCCCTCGGCCAGCTGGGGATCGGCGTCGCGGGCCAGCCGGCGCAGCCGCGGGGAGTACGCGTCGGTCAGGTCGACGAACTCCGCGCCCACCAGCGGCGAGCGTGCGGTGAGGTTCAGGTGGTCGCTGATCAGCACCGGCTGGCCGACCGTCAGGCCCGCGCGCAGCCCGCCGGCCGCATTGGTGAGCACGACGATGCCCGCCCCCGCCGCGCACGCCGTCCGCACCGGATGCACGACGTGACTCAGGTCGTGGCCCTCGTAGGCGTGCACGCGGCCGGCCAGCACCAGCACCCGGTGCTCGCCGATGCGCATCGAGATCACCTCGCCGATGTGTCCGACGGCGCTCGGCGGGGTGAACCCGGGCAGATCGGCCATCGGCACGATCGCGGTCGGCGAGCCCAGGGCCGCAACGGCCGGGGCCCATCCAGAGCCGAGAATGATCGCGACGTCGTGCTCGGGGGCGCCGGTGAGCTCGGCGATCACCTGGGCCGCCTGGCGGGCCCGGCGGGCGAGATCCAGCGGAGCCGTCACACTTGGCGAGCTTAGTGCCGCATATGTGAGGATCTCCCGCATGGGTTTTCACAGATGGCCGGTGCTCGGCCTCGTTCTTGCCGTGGCGGCAGTCGTTTCGGTGTCAGCACCGACGGCGCGCGCCGACGGGTGTCCGGACGTCGAACTGATCTTCGCGCGCGGCACCGCCGAGCCGCCCGGCATGGGGCGCGTCGGCGACGCGCTGTTCGCCGCGCTGCAGCCCGCCCTCGGTGGGCGTGTCGTGGGGGCTTACCCTGTTAATTACGCGGCCAGCTACAACTTCCTGACCACCGGCGACGCCGCCAACGACGCCCGGGATCACATCGCCTTCATGGCCGAGCAGTGCCCCGCGACGCGGCTGGTGCTCGGCGGCTTCTCGCAGGGCGCCGCCGCCGTGTCGATGCTGGCGGGGGTGCCGCCCCTGGGCCAGCGCATCGGCAACTTCGGGTCGGCCCCACCGCTGGACCCGGGTCTGACCGGCAAGGTCGCCGCGGTCGCCGTGTTCGGCAATCCGGGCAACCGCTTCAACACGCCGCTTTCGACGGCCGGCGCGTTCGCGGGGCGCGCCATCGACCTGTGCAGCCCCGGCGACCCGGTCTGCGTCGTCGGCGGTCGCGACCGGGAGGCGCACGACGAGTACCAGGTGCCGCCGTACCCCGGCCAGGCGGCGGGTTTTATCGCCGGACGAGTTTGATCGTCACCGTCGCGCCGCGGTGAGATACTGCGAACATGCCTGCCTTGGACAACGTTGAGGACAACGTTGAGGACAACGTTGAGGACGTAGTGCGGCGTCGTGGCGCCGACCTTGTCGAGTTGTCCCACTCGATCCACGCCGAGCCGGAGCTGGCGTTCCACGAGCACCGCAGCTGCGCCAAGGCGCGGGCGCTGGTCGCCGAGCGCGGCTTCGAAATCACCTCGCCCGCTGCCGGTTTGGACACCGCCTTTCGGGCCGACTTCGGCAGCGGGCCGTTGGTCGTCGGCGTGTGCGCCGAGTACGACGCGCTGCCGGAGATCGGGCATGCCTGCGGCCACAACATCATCGCGGCGTCGGCCGTAGGCGCGGCGCTGGCGCTGGCCGAAGTCGCTGACGACCTGGGCCTGCGCGTCGCGCTGCTGGGCACTCCCGCCGAGGAGTCCGGCGGCGGCAAGGCGCTGATGCTGCAGGCGGGGGCGTTCGACGACGTCGCGGTGGCGGTGATGGTGCATCCCGGCCCGACCGACATCGCCGGGGCGCGGTCGCTGGCCCTGTCCGAGGTCACCGTCGAGTACCGGGGCAAGGAGTCGCACGCCGCCGTCGCCCCGCATCTGGGGATCAACGCCGCCGACGCCGTCACCGTGGCGCAGGTGGCTATCGGCGTGCTGCGGCAGCAGATGGCGCCCGGACAGCTGACGCACGGCATCGTCACCGACGGCGGGCAGGCGGTCAACGTCATCCCCGGCCGCGCGGTGTTGCAGTACGCAATGCGGGCGATCGAGTCGGACTCGCTGCGCCAGCTGGAGGGCAGGATGTTCGCCTGCTTCGCCGCGGGCGCGCTGGCGGCCGGCTGCGAATACGAGATCACCACGCCCGCACCGGCATACGCGGAGCTCAAACCCGACGCGTGGCTGGCCGACGTGTGCCGCGAGGAGATGCGCCGGCTCGGCCGCGACCCGGTGTCGGCCGACATCGAGGCGGCGCTGCCGTTGGGCAGCACCGACATGGGCAACGTGACGCAGGTGCTGCCGGGGATCCACCCGGTGATCGGGGTCGACGCCGGCGGCGCGACCGTCCATCAGCGCGCCTTCGCCACGGCGGCCGCCGGGCCCAGCGCGGACCGTGCCGTCGTCGACGGCGCGATCATGCTCGCGCGCACGATCGTGCAACTCGCGCAGACGCCCGCCGAACGGGATCGGGTGCTGGAGGCCCTACAGCGTCGGAGCGATCGCAAGCGCGGCGAAGCCGGGCGCAGCGGGTCGCGACCATCGACTAGCGGGTCGCGACCATCGACTAGGGCGTCGGCCGTATGAGCCTGGTCGACACCGCCGAGTCCTGGCTGGCCGCACACTACGACGACCTGGTCGCCTGGCGCCGGCACATCCACCGCTACCCCGAGCTGGGCCGCCAGGAGTACGCGACCACGCAGTTCGTCTGCGAGCGGCTGGTCGAAGCCGGTCTCAACCCCAAGGTGCTGCCGCTCGGCACGGGGCTGGTCTGCGATTTCGGGCCCGAGCATCAGCCGCGGATCGCGCTGCGCGCGGACATGGACGCGCTGCCGATGACCGAGCGCACGGGCGCGCCGTACGCCTCGACGATGCCGGGCGTCGCGCACGCCTGCGGCCACGACGCCCACACCGCCGTCCTGCTGGGCACCGCGCTGGCGTTGTCGTCGGTCGCCGAGCTGCCCGTCGGGGTGCGGTTGATCTTCCAGGCCGCCGAGGAGCTGATGCCCGGCGGCGCCATCGACGCGATCGCGGCCGGCGCGATCGCCGGTGCCTCGCGCATCTTCGCGCTGCACTGCGACCCCCGGCTGGAGGTGGGCAAGGTCGCCGTCCGGCAGGGGCCCATCACGTCGGCGGCCGACCAGATCGAGATCCAGCTGTATTCGCCGGGCGGGCACACGTCGCGCCCGCACCTGACCGCCGACCTGGTCTACGCGCTGGGCACGCTGATCACCGGGCTGCCCGGGGTGCTGTCGCGCCGCATCGACCCGCGTAACAGCACGGTGCTGGTGTGGGGTGCGGTCAATGCGGGCGTGGCGCCCAACGCCATACCGCAGACCGGTGTGCTGGCCGGCACCGTGCGCACCGCGAGCCGCCAGACCTGGGTCGACCTTGAGGGCATGATCCGCCAGGCCGTCACGGGCCTGCTGTCGCCGCTGGAGATCGAACACTCGCTGGAGTACCGCCGCGGCGTGCCGCCGGTGGTCAACGAGGACATCTCGACGCGCATCCTCACCCATGCGATCGAGGCCGTCGGCCCCGACGTGCTGGCCGACACCCGGCAATCCGGCGGCGGCGAGGACTTCTCCTGGTACTTGGAGGAAATCCCCGGCGCGATGGCCAGGCTCGGCGTGTGGTCCGGCGAGGGTCCGCAGCTGGACCTGCACCAGCCGACGTTCGACCTCGACGAGCGGGCGCTCGGCGTCGGCGTGCGGGTGCTGGTCAACATCATCGAGCAGGCGGCGCTGTTCTAGGGCGGGGGTGAATTGTGGGCGACCAACGGTGTGCCCACGATTGCGGGCATGCATCCCGAGCTGTGCCGGCTGCTCGATGAGCAGGGCGGAGTCGTCACGTCGACTCAGGCGTTGGCTTTCCTCACCCGCGGAAGCCTGAAACGCGGTGCGCTGCGGAAGGTTTGGCACGGTGTATACGGTCGCGGGGAGTTGACCGCCGGGCTGCGGCTGCGCGGACTCGACCTCGCGACGGGTACGACGGTCGCTGCGTGCATGGACACCGCCGCGGCGGCCTACGGCTTCGACACCGAACTACGGCCGGAGTTGCACGTGCTCAACCCCGTCGGCCGGCGCTTGCATTCGGCGGCCGGCCTGGTTGTGCACCGGCGCGATGGTGCGCCGCTTACCGTCGTCGGCGCAAGGCCCGCGACCGCGCCCGCGTGGACGGCGATCGAGGTGGCCCGCTCACTGGGCCGGCCGCGAGCGTTGGCGACGCTGGACGCCGCGCTCCGCAGCGGCACATGCACCCGCGACGACCTGGAGGCGGCGCTTGAATTGCAGTCCGGCCGGCGGGGTGTCGTCACCGCCCGCGAAATGCTGGGCCTGGCGAACCCGCTGGCGGAGTCACCGATGGAAAGCGAGGCCAGGTTGGTTATGCACGACGGCGGACTGCCACCGCCCGTGCTGCAATTCGAGGTCAAGGACCTCAATGGCCGCATCTGGCGCCTCGATTTCGCCTGGCCCGAGCTTCGCGTTGCCGCCGAGTACGACGGCCTGGATTGGCACAGCGGGCCGGACGCATTCCGCTACGACCGTGAGCGCACCACCGCGCTGCAAGATGTGCATTGGGTGTCGATGCCGATGATCTTCGACGACGTCCGATATCGACCGGCCCAACTCGTGCGGCGCCTGCATTCGAGGTTGGAGTTCGCGCGGGCCGCGGCGTGAAGTCGTCGCGCGAGGGGCCTCAAATTGCAGGCTCGGCCGGTGAGGGGCCTCAAATTGTCGGGTTTTCGCGGGTGAGGGGCCTCAAATTGCAGGCCCGGCCGGTGAGGGGCCTCATATTGTCGGGTTTTGGCGGGTTTTCTGCGAATTTGAGCGCCTTCGCGACGGGCGCAGCGTGAAGTCGTCGGGTGAGGGGCGTCATATTGCCGGCCTCGCGACGGGTGAGGGCCGCGCGCAACAGCGTGGGGCGTGCACGCTCGCGGGTGGTGTGGGGTGGAGGACCTACGCGCCGGTCCCGGGGCCGATATTGCGAGCGGGACGAGTGCGCAGGTCATGCACGTAATCGTCGGGCGCACCGGCGATCTCGGCCGCGTCGGCCATAACGCCCAGATAGCGCGCCGACGGCAGCCCGCCCTCCCAGGCGTCCAGGACATACAGCCACGCCAGCACCGGGTCGATCGTGGTGTCCGACGACTCGCGCACCACGCGGCAGCGGATCTTCTTGTGCACGCCGAACTCGGAGCCCTCCCAGCGGTCGAGGTTCATCTCGTCCGACGGCGTCATGTCGTAGAGCACGACGAACACCCGCGAATCGGGATCTTCGACGACGGTGGCCAGGGCCCCCTCCCAGCCGATGTCCTCGCCGCCGAACGTGAGCCGCCACCCGGGCAACCAGCCCGTTCCGGCCATCGGCGAGTGGGGTGCCCGCTTCAGCATCTGCTCGGGATGCATGTTCGAGCCGTAGGCGGCGTAGAGCGGCACGGGGAAATCTTAGACGCCGCTTCGGGCATGCGGCTCTACCGCACGCGCAAGGCCGCGCCAAGCTAGGTTAAGGGCTGTGGTGACCCGCATCGTGATCATCGGCGGCGGCCCGGCCGGATACGAGGCCGCACTGGTCGCCGCGACCTCTCATCCCGACACCGCCCACGTCACCGTGATCGACTCCGAAGGCGTCGGCGGGGCGGCGGTCCTGGACGACTGCGTGCCGTCCAAGACGTTTATCGCCTCGACGGGCCTGCGCACCGAGTTGCGCCGCGCGCCGCGGCTCGGCTTCGAGATCGACATCGACGACGCGAAGATCTCGCTGCCGCAGATCCACTCCCGGGTCAAGACCCTGGCCGCCGACCAGTCCGCCGACATCGCCGCCCAGCTGCGCAGCGTCGGCGTCGAGATGATCGCCGGCCGCGGCGAGCTGATCGACCCGGTCCCCGGGATGGCCAGCCACCGCATCAGGTCCACCGCCGCGGACGGCTCGACCAGCGAGCACGACGCCGACGTGGTGCTGATCGCCACCGGGGCCAGTCCGCGCATCATGCCGAGCGCCCAGCCCGACGGCGAACGCATCCTGACCTGGCGCCAGCTCTACGACCTCAAAGAGCTGCCGGAGCACCTGATCGTGGTGGGCTCCGGCGTCACCGGCGCGGAGTTCGTGCACGCCTACACCGAGCTGGGGGTGCAGGTGTCGGTGGCGGCCAGCCGGGACCGGGTGCTGCCCTACGAAGACGCCGACGCCGCGGCGGTGCTGGAGGAGTCGTTCGCCGAACGCGGTGTCCAGCTGTTCAAGAACGCCCGCGCCGAATCGGTCACCCGCACCGCCAACGGGGTCCTGGTGAAAATGACCGACGGCCGCGCCGTCGAGGGCAGCCACGCGCTGATGACGATCGGCTCGGTGCCCAACACCAGCGGCCTCGGCCTGGAGCGGGTCGGCATCGAGCTCGGCAAGGGCGACTACCTCACCGTCGACCGGGTGTCGCGCACGTCGGTGCCCGGCATCTACGCCGCCGGCGACTGCACCGGCCTGCTGCTGCTGGCCTCGGTCGCCGCGATGCAGGGCCGCATCGCGATGTATCACGCGCTGGGCGAGGGCGTCAGCCCGATCAGGCTGCGGACGGTGGCTGCGACAGTGTTCACCAGGCCGGAGATCGCCGCGGTGGGCGTTCCGCAGTCGGCGATCGACGACGGGTCGTTCAGCGCGCGGACCATCATGCTGCCGTTGCGCACCAACGCGCGGGCCAAGATGTCGGGCATCCGCCAGGGTTTCGTCAAGATCTTCTGCCGCAAGTCCACCGGCGTGGTGATCGGCGGCGTGGTGGTGGCGCCGATCGCGTCGGAGCTGATCCTGCCCATTGCCGTCGCGGTGACCAACCGCATCACCGTCAACGAGCTGGCGCAGACGCTGGCCGTCTACCCGTCCCTGTCGGGCTCGATCACCGAGGCGGCCCGGCGCCTGATGGCCCACGACGACCTGGACTAGACGACCGAATGACCAACGAGAAACCGAGGAGGAGTTGCGGCGAATGAGCAGTCCGATCCACGCACTGGGACCCGAGCAACGCGCGGAGGCCTGGAAGAGTCTGGGGGCCGAACAGTTCGACGTCGTGGTAATCGGGGGCGGCGTGGTGGGCTCGGGGTGCGCGCTGGACGCCGCCACCCGCGGCCTGAAGGTGGCGCTGGTCGAGGCGCGTGACCTGGCCTCCGGCACGTCCAGCCGGTCGTCGAAGATGTTCCACGGCGGGCTGCGCTACCTGGAACAGCTGGAGTTCGGGCTGGTGCGCGAGGCGCTGTTCGAGCGAGAGCTGTCGCTGACCAAGCTGGCGCCGCATCTGGTCAAGCCGTTGCCGTTCCTGTTCCCGTTGACCAAGCGGATCTGGGAGCGCCCCTACATGGCCGCGGGCATCTTCCTCTACGACAGCCTGGGCGGCGCGAAATCGGTTCCGGCGCAGAAACATATGACGCGCGCGGGCGCATTGCGGCTGAGCCCGGGCCTCAAACGCAGCTCGCTGATCGGCGGCATCCGCTACTACGACACCGTCGTCGACGACGCCCGGCACACCATGACGGTCGCGCGCACGGCCGCGCACTACGGCGCCGTCGTGCGGTCCTCCACCCAGGTGGTGGCGCTGCTGCGCGAGGGTGACCGGGTGACCGGAGTGCGGGTGCGCGACTCCGAGGACGGCGCGGTCACCGAGGTCCGCGGCCACGTCGTGGTCAATGCCACCGGCGTGTGGACCGACGAGATCCAGGCGCTGTCAAAGCAGCGCGGCCGCTTCCAGGTACGCGCATCCAAGGGCGTGCATGTCGTGGTACCGCGGGACCGGATCGTCAGCGACGTCGCGATGATCCTGCGCACCGAGAAGTCGGTGATGTTCATCATCCCGTGGGGCAGCCACTGGATCATCGGCACCACCGACACGGACTGGAACCTCGACCTGGCCCATCCCGCGGCCACCAAGGCCGACATCGACTACATCCTGGGCACCGTCAACGAGGTGCTGGCCACCCCGCTGACCCACGCCGACATCGACGGCGTCTACGCCGGGCTGCGCCCGCTGCTGGCCGGCGAGAGCGAAGAGACCTCCAAGCTGTCCCGCGAACACGCCGTCGCGGTGCCGGCGGCGGGCCTGGTGGCCATCGCGGGCGGCAAGTACACCACCTACCGGGTGATGGCGGCCGACGCGATCGATGCCGCGGTGCAGTTCATCCCGGCCCGGGTGGCGCCGTCGATCACCGAGAAGGTCAGCCTGCTGGGCGCCGACGGGTACTTCGCGCTGATCAACCAGGTCGAGCACGTCGGCGAGCGGGTGGGGCTGCACCCCTACCGGGTGCGCCACCTGCTGGACCGCTACGGCTCACTCATGGACGACGTGCTGGCCATGGCCGCGGACCACCCCGAGCTGCTCGCGCCGATCAAGGAGGCCCCGGGCTACCTGAAGGTGGAGGCGCTGTACGCCGCCGCCGCCGAGGGCGCGCTGCATCTCGAGGACATCCTGGCCCGCCGGATGCGCATCTCCATCGAGTACAGCCACCGCGGCGTCGACTGCGCCCGCGAGGTGGCCGACGTGGTCGCCCCGGTGCTGGGCTGGTCCGCCGAGGACGTCGACCGCGAGGTGGCCAACTACAACGCGCGGGTGGAGGCCGAAATTTTGTCGCAGGCCCAGCCCGACGACGTGTCCGCCGACGAGCTGCGGGCCAGCGCGCCCGAGGCACGGGCCGAGATCCTCGAGCCGGTGCCGCTGAATTGAGCGACGGCCCCCTGGGCCCCGCGCGGGTCGCCGCCGCCCCCGCCGACGAAGTCCTGCGCTGGCTGGACAGCTCGCCCACAGGGCTGACGAACGCCGAGGCCGCCGACCGACTGGCCCGCTACGGTCCCAACGTCGTGCGGACCCATCGCGTCAGCGCCCTGGCGGTCCTGGGCCGTCAACTGCGCAACGCGGTGCTGATCCTGCTGGCCGGCACCGCGCTCGTCTCGTTCTTCCTGGGCGACAGCATGCAGGCGGTCATCATCGGCGTGATCCTGCTGACCAGCGTGGGTTTGAGCTTCGGCAACGAATATCGCGCCGAGCGCGCTGCCGCGCAGCTGCATGCGGGCGTGCACCACACCGCCGTGGTCCGCCGGGACGGAAAATTCGTCGCCGTCGAGGTCACACAGCTGGTTCCGGGTGACGTGATCCGGCTGTCGCTGGGCGAGGCGGTGCCCGCCGACGCCCGGCTGATCGACGTCAGCGGCCTGGAATGCGACGAAGGCATCCTCACCGGGGAATCGACCGGCTCCGAGAAATCGACGCGGCCGGTGCCCGTCGGATCCGAACTGGCCGAACTGGCCGACGTTGCCTTCATGGGCACCATCGTCAGCGCCGGGGAGGGCGTCGCGGTGGTGTATGCGACCGGCCGGAATGCCGAATTCGGCCGCATCGCAGCGGGTTTGGACACTCGACAGCCGGAGACGGAATTCCAGGTCGGCCTGCGCCGGTTCTCCTATCTGCTGCTGCAGGTCGCGGTGGCACTGGTGGTGGTCATTCTGGTCAGCAATCTGCTGCTGGCCAAGCCGGTCATCGATTCGGTGCTGTTCTCGCTGGCGATCGCGGTCGGTATTACGCCGCAGTTGCTGCCCGCCGTGGTCAGCACCAGCCTCGCGACCGGGTCCAGGCGGCTGGCCAGGGCGAAGGTGCTCGTCAAGCGGTTGGTGTGCATCGAAGACCTGGGTGACATCGACATCCTGATCACCGACAAGACCGGCACCCTGACCGAGGGCCAGATCCGGCTGGTCGACGCCGTCGGCCCCGCCGGCGCGCACAGCGAATCGGTTCGCCGGCTCGGGCTGCTGGCCACCGACGTCGACCCGGAATCCCTTGGTGCCAGCGCGAACTCGCTCGACGCCGCGCTGTGGGAGTCGTCGGGGTCACAGCAACTGGTCGGCGGCGCGGCGTCGCGCGTCGCGATGCTGGCGTTCGACCACGAACGGCGCGCGACGTCGGTCCTGGTCGACGACGACGGCGCGCGCATCCTCGTCGTCAAGGGCGCGCCCGAGCAGATGCTGGGCCGGTGCGAGGCGGTGCCGGCGGAGGCGGCGGAAACGCTCGCGGGGCTGTTCGCCGCCGGACGCCGCGTGGTGGCCGTCGCCGTCAAACCCGCCGCCGGGCTGACCGCGATCACCCCGGCCGACGAGACGGCGCTGACGCTGGCCGGGTTCCTGGTGTTCGCCGACGAGCCCAAGGCCGCCGCGCGCCAGTCGCTGGCCGACCTGGCCGCGCTCGGCATCGAGGTGAAGATCGCCACCGGCGACAACGCTCAGGTCGCCGAAAAGGTCTGCGCCGATCTCGGTTTGGCGCCCAAGGGCACCGCCACCGGCGCGCAGCTCGAGCCGCTCGGCGACGCCGACTTCGCCGAGGCCGCCCGAAATCACACCATCTTCGCCCGCATCTCGCCCGAGCAGAAGGCGCGCCTGATCACCGCGCTGCGGGGCAGCGGGCGATCGGTCGGCTTTCTGGGCGACGGCGTGAACGACGCGCTCGCCCTGCACGCCGCCGACGTCGGCATCTCGGTCGACAGCGCCACCGACGTGGCCAAGGACGCCGCCGACGTGGTGCTGCTGGAGAAGGACCTGGGCGTGCTGGCCACCGGCGTGGCCGAGGGTCGCCGCATCTTCGCCAACACCATCAAGTACGTGCTGATGGGCACGTCGAGCAATTTCGGCAACATGTTCAGCGCCGCGGCGGCCTCGGCGCTGTTGCCGTTTCTGCCGATGCTGCCCAGCCAGATCCTGCTGAACAACCTGCTCTACGACAGCTCGCAGCTGCCCATCGCGACCGACCGGGTCGATGCGGAGCAACTGCAGGCGCCGTCCCACTGGAACGTCGCGTTCATCCGCCGGTTCATGCTGGTCTTCGGGCCCATCAGCTCGCTGTTCGACTTCCTCACGTTCGGGTTGATGCTGGGCGCGCTGCACGCCGACGCCATCGAGTTCCGCACCGGCTGGTTCGTGGAATCGCTGGCGACGCAGACGCTCATCATTTTCGCCATCCGCACCCGCAAGGTGCCGTTCGTGCGGAGCCGGCCGAGCGGCCTGCTGACGATCACCAGCATCACGGTGGTGGCCGTCGGGGCCGCGCTCACGATGTCGCCATTGACCCACGCCCTCGGCTTCACACCGCTGCCGTGGCAGTTCTTTGCCGTGCTGGGCGCTTTCGTCGTCGTCTACCTGTTCCTCGTCGAGCTCGCGAAGGCGATGTTCTACGCCGAGCCGATGCGGCCGGCCGGGCAGCCGCACCGCACCCGCGGACGCGCCCACCGCATCCGGCGGCGCGCCGCGCGGTTCCACCACACCACGCGGCGGGCGACCGCGTGATCGGGCCCGTACCGCTGGCCGTTCGCGACGCGTTGGGACCCGTCCGGGTGCGGCTGCGTGGCGGGCCAGTGCTGGCCGAGCTGACCGAGCGGTTCGGCGCCGCGGCCCGCGCGAAGGTGCTGGCCGGAGATGTCGTCGGCGCCGACGGCACCGCGGTCGACGAAGCGACCATATTGCCTTGTGGTGCCAGCGTTTACCTCTACCGCGACCTGCCCGACGAGGTGCCCGTCCCGTTCGGCATCCCGGTGCTGCATCACGACGACGACATCGTGGTCGTCGACAAGCCGCACTTTCTGGCGACCACACCGCGCGGCCGTCATGTGGCCCAGACTGCGCTGGTGCGGCTGCGCTGCAGTCTCGGCCTGCCGGAGCTGAGCCCGGCGCACCGCCTGGACCGGCTGACCGCCGGAGTGCTGTTGTTCACCACCCGCCGCGAATTGCGTGGCGCCTACCAAACGCTGTTCGCCCGCGGCCTGGTGCACAAGACCTACCTGGCGCGCGCGGGGGTCGACCCGGACCTGGAGCTGCCGCGGGTGGTGCGCAACCGCATCGTCAAGCGCCGCGGCCACCTCCAGGCGGTCTGCGAGCCGGGCGTGCCCAACGCGGAGACGCTGATCGAGACGGCGGGGCCGGACGGGTTGTATCGGCTGACGCCGCGGACCGGACGCACCCACCAGCTGCGCGTGCAGATGGCCGCGCTGGGGCTGCCGATCATCGGTGATCCGCTGTACCCCAACGTCATCGACGTCCCCGCCGACGACTTCAGCGCGCCGCTGCAGCTGCTGGCGCGGCGCATCGAGTTCGACGATCCGCTCACCGGACGGCGACGGGAGTTCGTCAGCGGACGCGCGCTGGTTACCAGTGGCACCGAAACTGGGGACTGAGGTCACTAGTACGAGCCTCCGGGCCTGGCCAGCATGAGGGCATGACTGGCATCACTTCCCCGGGCTTGATTCCGATCTCCACCATCACCGGCGACCCGGTGGCGCGCGTCGACGCCGACGCCACGGTCGCCGACGTCGCGCGGGCCATGGTCGCCCACGACGTCGGGGCCATCGTGGTCGGTCACGACGAGCGTCCCGCCGCCCTGCTCAGCGAGCGCGACATCGTTCGGGTGGTCGCGGGTGGCAGAGACCCGGCGACGGTCCCGGCCGCCGAGGTCGCCAGCACGAAGCTGGTGTGGAGCGGCGACGCGGCCACGGTCAACCAGGTGGCGGCTCGGATGATGGACCGCTACATCCGACACGTCCTGGTGGAACACGACGGGGCGCTGGCCGGCATCGTGTCGGCCCGCGACCTGCTGGGTGTGCTGAGCGGCTTCGACGCCGATCTCGATTCGGCATGAAACGACGAGCCCTGGCCGCCCTCGTCGGTGGGGGCCTGGCCGGGCTGACGGGTTGGGACCTGCTGCAGCGGCGGCACGCCATCCTGCGCAACTACCCGGTCGCCGGCCACCTGCGGTTCCTGCTGGAGGCGGTGGGCCCCGAGCTGCGGCAGTACATCGTCACCGACAACGACGCGGAACGGCCGTTCAGCCGCGACCAGCGGCGCTGGGTGTACACGTCGTCGAAGTTGGCCAACCGGTACTTCGGCTTCGGCACCGACAACGACCTGGAGCGGGTGCGCAACTACCCGATCATCAAGCACGCTGCCTTTCCGGTGCCGGCACCCCACGGCGAGCCCAACCATCCCGACCCGGCCACGCCGCTGCCGGCGGCCAAGGTGCTCGGCGGTGCGCGCGGCCGGGCCCGGGCCTTCCGGCCGTCGTCGCTGGTGAACGTCTCGGCGATGAGCTTCGGCTCGCTGTCCGGCGCGGCCATCACCGCGCTGAATCAGGGTGCGGCGTTGGCCGGCGCCCTGCACACGACCGGCGAGGGCGGGGTGTCGCCGTATCACCTCAACGGCGGCGACCTGGTCTGGCAGATCGGCACCGGCTACTTCGGTTGCCGCAACGACGACGGCACGTTCAGCCTGCCCCGCCTGATCGACGTGGTCGCGGCCACGCCGTCGATCCGCGCCATCGAGATCAAGCTCAGCCAGGGCGCCAAGCCCGGCCTGGGCGGCATGCTGCCCGGCGCCAAGGTGACCCCTGAGATCGCGGCGATCCGCGGCATTCCGGTCGGAGAGGACTGCAAGAGCCCCGCCGGCCACTCCGCGTTCCGCGACGTCGACGGGCTACTCGACCTGGTGGAGACCATCGCCGGGGAGACGGGGCTGCCGGTGGGAATCAAGTCGGCGGTCGGCGAGGGGTCGTTCTGGCTCGAGTTGGCGGCGCGCACGGCCCGCACAGGCCGCGGCGTCGACTTCGTGACGGTCGACGGCGGCGAGGGCGGCACCGGCGCGGCCCCGCTGGTCTTCAGCGACCACGTCGCCCTGCCCTTCAAGTGGGGCTTTCCCCGCGTCTACCGGGCCTTCGCCGAGCAGGACCTGGCGCAGGACGTGGTGTTCGTCGGCTCGGCCAAGCTGGGGATCCCCGAGAATGCCCTGCTGGCGCTGGCCATGGGCTGCGACATGATCAACGTCGCCCGAACCGCCATGTTCGCCATCGGCTGCATCCAGGCCCAGCGCTGCCACACCGGCCGGTGCCCGTCCGGCGTCGCCACACAGTCACCGTGGCTGCAGCACGGCCTGGACCCGGCGCTGAAGTCGGTGCGCTGCGCCAACTACCTCGCCACCCTGCGCTTCGAGCTGGTGACGCTGGCGCGCGCCTGCGGCTACGTCCACCCCGCGCTGGTGCCGCTGGACGCGATCGAGTTGCTCGACGTCGACCTGAAGACCGTGGTCGCCGACCAGCTGTTGGACTACCGGCCGGGCTGGGGACTGCCCGGTGCGGCCGACGTCGAGGCGATCACGGCCCTATGCAGTTAACCGGGTCTGCATCATGCGGTTGCGCACGATGTGCTCGACGAGGATCGGCACGAAGGTCTGGATCGGCGCGTCGACGAATTGCTCGGCGGCCTGTTCGCACCACTGCCTGATCTCGGAGCTGCGGTGCTCGTCGGCGCGCCCCTCGTGCCGGGCCAGCTTGTCCGCCACATCGGCCACCGAGCGTGCGACGGTCGACCGGCCGGCGGCCGGGTCGGCATCGGGCCGGCGCGCCTCGGCCAGGGCTTGCAGAGCGACATCGGTGCCGGTGTCCGGCCGGATGACGTGCAACGTGATGTGGCCGCCGTCCGCGTCGAACAGCACGACGCTGGCCGGTTCGTCGCTACCGAAGCCGAGCAGGTCGATCGTCTGGCCCGCGACCTGCACCTGCGCCGGCGTCGCGTCCCAACCGTGCCGGTGGTAGCCCACCATGACCACGCGCCCCAGCCGGTCGGCCACCGACGCCAGCAGCTCCGGCAACTCGTCGGCCAACCGCGTCGAGCGCGGCCACCAGGCCCCGTCCAGGTGCTCCGTGGTGGCGCGATAGGGCTTGAGCTGCAATCGATCGTCGGACACGATGACAAACCTGGCGGACCCAACTGTCCGGCTGGTTGAAGATAGTGAAACGGCCGGTTGTCCCGAAGCGAATGAAGGGAGTCATGTCGTGAGCGAAGACAACGCGCTGGTCATCGTCGCCGGATACCAGGACCTCGAGGCGGCGCGGCGCGACTTCGCGGCGCTGACCGCCGCGGTGCTGGTCGGCAAGGACGCCGACGGCAACGACATCCTGCAGGATGCCGGAAAGCTGCTCGCCGGCCCAGGGCTGATCGACCGCCGCATCAAGAGCGCGCTGGCGGAGCGCATCGGGTCGGCGATGGCGGCGGGCAGCGCCGTGATCATCACCGTGACGCCCGCCGCGGGCCGGCTGGCCGTGGAGCGCAAGCTGTCCGGCTCGCCGATGAAATCGGTCGCGGAGCTGCGCCGTTCGACCCCGCGGGGCCTGAGCGCGGCGCTCGGCCAGGCGATGGAGAAGTTCAACCCCGACCGCACCCGCCTGCCGCTGCCGCAGCGCGGCTTCGGCGGCACGGTCGGGCGCACCGTCGCGGAGTCCGTCGGCGACTGGACGATCGTGCCCGGCGCCGCCGCGCCCGAGGGCGCGCCCAACGTGCTGATCGTGCTGATCGACGACGCCGGCTTCGGCGGCCCGGACACGTTCGGTGGCGGCATCCGCACGCCGACGCTGTCCCGGGTGGCCCAAAACGGGTTGGCCTACAACCGCTTCCACGTCACCGCCGTGTGCTCGCCGACCCGCGCGGCGCTGCTGACCGGGCGCAACCACCACCGCGTCGGCTTCGGCTCGGTCTGCGAGTTCCCCGGTCCCTACCCAGGCTATTCCACGGTCAGGCCGCGAAGTTGCGCGTCGCTGCCGCGAATCCTGCGCGACAACGGTTACGTGACAGGCGCTTTCGGCAAGTGGCACCTGACCCCGGACAACGTCCAGGGCGCGGCCGGGCCGTTCGACAACTGGCCGATCGGCTGGGGATTCGACCACTTCTGGGGTTTCCCGTCCGGCGCGGCGGGCCAGTATGACCCGATCATCAGCCAGGACAACTCCGTGATCGGCATCCCCGAGGGCCGGGACGGCAAGCCCTATTACTTCCCCGACGACCTCACCGACAAGGCCGTCGAGTGGCTGCACACCGTGCGCGCCCAGAACGCCACCAAGCCGTGGATGATGTACTACTCGACCGGCGCCACTCACGCCCCGCACCACGTCGCCGCGGAATGGGCCGACAAGTACCGGGGCCAGTTCGACGAGGGCTGGGATGTGTACCGGCAGCGGACCTTTGAACGGCAGAAGGAGCTGGGGATCATCCCGCCCGACGCCGAGCTGACGCCGCGCCCGGACCTGTTCCCCGCCTGGGACAGCCTGTCGGAGACCGAACGCAGGCTCTACGCCCGGCAGATGGAGGTGTTCGCCGGGTTCTCCGAGAACGCCGACTGGAACGTCGGCCGGCTGCTGGACGCCATCGAGGGCCTCGGCGAGTCCGACAACACGCTGGTCTTCTACATCTGGGGCGACAACGGCGCCAGCATGGAGGGCACCAACACCGGCTCGTTCAACGAGATGACCTTCCTCAACGGCCTCGACCTGCCCGCCGAGCGGCAATTGGAGCTGATCGAGCAGTACGGCGGCATCGAGGCGCTCGGCGACGAGTTCACCGCCCCGCATTTCGCCAGCGGCTGGGCGCACGCCAACAACACCCCGTTCCAGTGGGGCAAGCAGATGGCCAGCCACCTGGGTGGCACCCGCGACCCGATGGTGGTCGCCTGGCCGAGCCGGATCCGCCCCGACGGCGGGCCGGTCGAGGTGCGCAGCCAGTTCGCGCACTGCATCGACATCGCGCCAACGGTGTTGGAGGCCATCGGTTTACCGCAACCGTCCAGCGTCGACGGCTTCGAGCAGGAGCCGATGGACGGCACCAGCTTCGTGTACACCTTTGCCTCGAACGAGGGGGAGGCGCACGAGGAACGCCACACCGTGCAGTATTTCGAGAACTTCGGCAGCCGCGCGCTGTACAAGGATGGCTGGTGGGCCTGCGCCCGGCTGGACAAGGCGCCGTGGGACCTGTCGCCGCAGACCATGGCGCGGTTCGCGCCGGGGACCTACGACCCCGACAAAGACATCTGGGAGCTGTACTACCTGCCCGAGGACTTCTCGCAGGCGAAGAACCTGGCGGCCCAGCGGCCGGACAAACTCGAGGAGTTGCAGCGGCTGTGGTGGCAGGAGGCCGAGCGAAACCGGGTGTTGCCGCTGCTGGGTGGGCTCGCGGTGATGTTCGGCGACCTGCCGCCGTTGCCGCCCACCGCGCGCGTCACCTTTCAAGGCGGGGTGCAGAACATCCAGCGCGGCATGGTGCCGCGCATCTTCGGCCGGTCCTACGCGATCGAGGCGCGGCTGGTAGTGCCCGACGACGGCGGGCAGGGCGTGATCGTGGCCAACGCGGACTTCATGGGCGGCTACGCGCTCTGGGTCGACGAGGGCCGCCGGCTGCGGCACACGTATTCGTTCCTCGGCATCGAGACCTACCGGCAGACATCCACCGAGCCCATCCCCACCGGCGACGTCACCGTGCGCATGTTGTTCGAGACGGCGGCGCCCGTCGTCGGTTCCGGCGGCCGGGTCACGCTGTGGGCCGACGCGGGGTCCGGCGCCCGGCAGATCGGCGAGGGTGAGCTGCCGCAGACGGTGACCCTGGCGTTCACGTCCTACGCCGGGCTGGACGTCGGCCGCGACAACGGCCTGGTGGTCGACCGCGAATATGAGGACAAGGCGCCGTACCCGTTCACCGGCACCGTCAAGGACGTCACCTTCGACCTCAAGCCCGTGCCTCCCGCCGCCGAACGGGCGCTGCACGAGCACGCGTCGGTGCAGGCGGTCGGCCGGGGCGCTGGGTTATGACGAGGGGATCTGCGACTTGTGCCGCGGGCAGTACGCGTCGATGCTCGCGCCGACGAAGAACCCGGAATGGTAGGCGGGCATGTTGCTGCTCATCAGCACGTCGTTCACCACGTCGTTGACCGGCACACCGTTGTCGAGCTTCGTGCAGACGAAGTGACCGGCCTCGATCGCGTGCGCCGACGACGTGTGGTCGGTGATGCCTTCGGATTTCAGCGACGTGAGGAACTTGTCGTCGGTGGCGTCGGCGCGGGCGATCGGGGCTACTGCCAGTAGGCCGATGAACGCGGCCGCCACGGCGCCTGTGAGGCGCATCAACATTTGGGTGCTCCCTGTCAACGCCGGCGGTTCGATTGAGTTGCCACAATTCTCGCGGCGCCGCGACCGCACTTCCAGGTAAGCGGGTAGTTGTACATATTTTGTTCACCCGTCGGACAACTTCGCGCGGGCAAGCGTGCGTGAAAGTTGCATACGGTGTGTCAGCCTGCGTTGAACAAAGGAACTGAATTGCAACTCAACCGATTTAGTGCCTTGGCGTGCGTGCTGCCCGCCGTCGCGTTGGTGTTGGCCGGCTGTGGCAGCGACAACAAGGCGAGCGCGCCGAGCGGCGCGTCGGGCACTTCGGGGGCTCCGGCGGCGAACGTGAGTTGCGGCGGCAAGAAGGCCCTCAAGGCCAGCGGGTCGACGGCCCAGGCGAACGCGATCACCTCGTTCGCCAAGGCGTTCGGCCAGGCCTGCTCGGGGCAGACGCTGAACTACACGCCCAACGGCTCGGGCGCCGGGATTCGCGAATTCACAGGCAATTTGACCGATTTCGGCGGTTCGGACTCGCCGCTGATACCGGCGGAGTACGCCTCGGCGCAACAGCGCTGCGGCTCGCCGGCGTGGAACCTGCCGGTGGTCTTCGGCCCGATCGCCATCACCTACAACGTGCATGGTCTGACGTCGCTGGTTCTCGACGGTCCGACCGCAGCCAAGATCTTCAACGGCGCCATCACCACGTGGAACGACCCCGCGATCCAGGCGCTGAACTCGGGTGCCGCCCTGCCCGCCGAGCCGATTCGCGTCGTCTTCCGCAGCGACGAATCCGGAACGTCGGACAACTTCCAGCGCTATCTGGACACCGCCGCGAACGGCGCGTGGGGCAAGGGTGCCGGGAAGACGTTCAACGGCGGCGCCGGGGAGGGCGCCATGGGCAACGACGGCACCGCCGGGGCCGTCAAACGCACCGAGGGCGCGATCACCTACAACGAATGGTCGTTCGCCATCGCCCAGCATCTGGACATGGCCAAGATCGTCACGTCGGCCGGCCCGGAACCGGTGGCGATCAGCGCGGATTCGGTGGGCAAGACGATCGGCTCGGCCTGGATTGTCAACAAGAACAACGACCTTGTCCTCGACACGATCTCGTTCTACCGCCCGAACCAGCCCGGCGCCTACCCGATCGTGCTGGCGACCTACGAAATCGTCTGCTCCAAGTACCCCGATCCCCAGGTCGGCACCGCGGTGAAGGCCTTCCTGCAGAGCACCATCGGTGCAGGTCAGAGTGGCCTAGTGGACAACGGTTACATCCCCATCCCGGACGCATTCAAAGAAAGGCTCGCGGCGGCGGTCAACGCGATCACCTGATAAATGTTCGTGGGAACTTTCCAATGAAGTCAAAATAATGTTCCCAAAAATCTCCAATGAGAGTCATTCTAGGATGCTATGGAACTCTTAGGCCTGCCGCCCGAGATCACCTCGGCGCTCATCCACTCCGGCCCCGGCGCGGAATCGCTGCTCGAGGCCGCGGGCGCGTGGCAGCAACTCGGCGTCGGACTCGAGGATTCCGTACCGCTGTACGCCTCCGCGGTCAATTCGCTGGCCGAGCAGTGGCAGGGGGTCGCGTCGGCGGCGATGGTCAACGCGGTCGAGCCGTATCTCGGCTGGATGCGCAGCACCGCGCAGCTCTGCCAGCAGCTCGCCGTGGCCGCGCAAACCGCGGCGGCGGCATTCGGTTCCGTCCTGGCGCAGGTCGTCACGCCCGCCCAGGTCGCCGCCAATCGGACGCAGCTGGCGCAATTGCTGGCCACCAATGGGTTTGGCCGCAACGTCGCGGCCATCGCCGAGACCGAGGCCCAGTACGAGCGGATGTGGGTGAACAACTCGTCAGCGATCTCTCGCTATCAGGCGGCGTCGGCGCAGGCCACCACGCTGCCCACGCTCTTCTCGACGCCGCCGGAGATCGTGAGTCCGCAGGGCACGAGCGCGCAGGCCGCCGCGACGTCAACCGCTCAGGCCGCGGCGGCGACTTCCGCTGCGGCCGGTGACTCGCCGCTGGACGTGCTGCTGCAGTCGCTCGGCGTCACCTTCGACCCCAACTCCGGCTGGTTCGGATTGGCGAACACCTACCTCAACCAGTTCATCTCGTCGGGCTTCCCGATCAACATGCTCAGCTACTTCGCGCAGTTCACGTCCGCGCAGGCGTTGCAGGCGGTGGCCCCCGAAATCGGCCAGGGTCTGTCGGAGGGGGAGTCCGCGCTGGGTGCGTCGGCGGCCAGCCTGTCCGACGCGGCCAGGGCGCTCGGCTCCGTGGAGGCGTCGGCGCCGACTGCGTTGGTGGGCGCCGGGTTCCCGCTGGGCAGGATCATGGCGCCGCCCGCGGTGGTGGGGCTGCTGCCCGCGACGCAGACGCCGGTGCAACTCGCGTCGGCGGCAACCCCGCTCGCCGCCAGCGACGCCGGGTTCGGCATGCTGCCGCCGCTGATGCCGCCGCCGGTCACGGCGGGCAGTGGCTGGCGCAAGCGCAAGGACCCGAAGTACGAGGACCTGGCGATGGGCCTCGAGGTCAAGGGGACCGTGGTGCGCCGCAATCCCTCAGCGGGCTGACCGTTCCCGCAGGCGCTCGGGGGTGCCCTTGAGTTCGGCGATCTCGGCCATGCCGCTCAAAATGCCCTGGTCCACTGCCGCGCCGGGCGAGGCGGGATAGCTGGCCGTCGGCTCGCAGTTGCAGCTCAGGTTGCCGAATGCGCCCGAGTCGGCGCCTGACGGCGACGCCAGTGCTCCCGACGCTCCGAGCATGATCGCGGCGCTGAGCACTACTTTCCTGATCAAAGAACGGTTCTCCGTGCTAGTTGTTGGCCGGGCGTCCACCTGCTGTTGCCCTACCAACCTAGCTCGCGGCGAAACCGCGCAGGTTGCCGTTGTGTTTCACTTCGGCTTCGGTCGCCGGCGGGTCAGTCCTGCGGGGTGAACTGCGGGCAGTACGACTTGATGCTCGCGCCGACGAAGTAGCCGGAGTGGTAGCTCGGCATGACGCTGCTGTTCAGCACGTCGTAGGCGACCTCGGTGGGGGACATGCCGCTTTCGAGCTTCTGGCAAACTGTGTGGCCGGCCTCGATGAGGTGTGAGGACGATATGTGGTCGGTGATGCCCTCGGTCTTGAGCATGCTGATGAATTTGTCGTCGGCGGTGTCCGCGGAAGCGGTCGCGACTGAGGCCAGCGGGCCAAGCAGCGCAGCGGCCAAAACCAGTAGGCGGATAACCATTTTCGGTGCTCCCTGAAATGCGTTTGCGTATCTGAGCAGTCCCCGTTGGACGCGTCAGTTCTTGGATTTGATACTCGTCGGCCGCGGCGGTGGTCGCAACCGAGGTGCGCCGTCGGCGGGCAGTTGACATGATCTGTTCATCTGCCGTCCATATGTGTTCAGCAAATGGATACCTGGTACACGGTTTCCTATGTGTTCAGCATGCGGCGGGGCCGTGACTGCCGGGGTTTCCGCAGCTGACGACGGACGTCGCGCACCTAGGAATCAAATGTGAGAGTTCATAGATTGGCCTCGCGCGGTGGGGCCGTCCGGGCGCGGGCGCAGGCGGTGACACTACCAAGCCCGGCCACCGGTCGCCATACAACCTGCCCGCCCTGCTCGGTCGGTGGCGACGATCGGTAACTTGACGGCATGTCCTGGGCGCGAGTGCTGTCGCTGACCATCTCGGTGGCCATCTCGGTGGCCGGCGCGGCGTGCCTCGTCGGCTGCGGCGCGCCGCAGGTCCAGGCGTCGTCGCGGGAGCAGTTCGGGACATTCGCGTTCGGCGGCCTGAACCGGACGTACACGGTGCACGTGCCGCCGGGCCCGCCGGTGGGACTGGTGCTGAGCCTGCACGGCGGCGGCGGCACCGGCACCGGTCAGCAGGGCCTCACCGACTTCGACGCCGTGGCCGATACGAGCAATCTGCTGGTGGTCTATCCGGACGGTTACGACAAGAGCTGGGCCGACGGCCGCGGGGCGGCCCCGGCGGATCGTCGCCATCTGCACGACGTCGACTTCCTGGTCGCTCTGGTGAACAAGCTGCAGAACGACTTCAACGTGCCGCACGGGCACGTCTTCGCCACCGGCATGTCCAACGGCGGGTTCATGTCCAACCGGCTGGCCTGCGAGCACGCCGACGTCTTCGCCGCGATCGCGCCGATCTCCGGAACCCTGGGGGTAGGCGTCGACTGCAATCCGTCCCGGCCCGTTTCGGTGCTGTTCGCGCACGGAACCACCGATCCGGTGGTTCCGTTCGATGGCGGCAACGTGCGCGGACGGGGCGGCATCAGCCACTCCATCTCGGCGCGGAACCTGGTGGGCATGTGGCGGGTGGCCGACGGATGTCAGGGCGAGCCGGAGGTCGAGGTGCTGCCCGACGTCGGCGACGGGACCCTGGTGCGCCGCTTCGCCTCCACGAGCTGCGCGGCCGGCACCGAAGTGGTCTTCTATCAGATCGACAACGGCGGGCACACCTGGCCGGGCGGCAAGCAGTATCTGCCCAAGGTGGTGATCGGGGCCACCACGCGTGCGTTCGACGGGTCGCAGGCGATCGCGCAGTTCTTCCTCGCGCATGCCCGCGACTGACGGCGGCGAACGCGCCGTGTACAACGCGGAAACTGTGTCTTAACTACAGTTTTGGGCGATCGGCGGTGTTGTTACTATGCGGCATGCTTGCCCGGCAGACAGCGCCCCTACGGCTGATCGGTGTGCTGCTCACCGCTGCGGCGCTGGTGTCGGGATGCGGCGGTGACAACACCACCGCCGGACCGGATCCCACGGCGCCCAAGGTTGCCTGCGGCGGCAAACCGACGCTGAAGGCCAGCGGTTCGACCGCCCAGGCCAACGCGATGACCCGCTTCGTCAAGGCGTTCGAAGAGGCGTGCCACGGGCAGTCGCTGAACTACACGCCCAACGGGTCCGGCGCCGGAATCAGCGAATTCATGGGCAACCAAACCGATTTCGCCGGCTCCGACTCGCCGCTGAACAAGGACGAATACGCCAAGGGGCAGCAGCGCTGCGGCTCGCCGGTGTGGAATCTGCCGGTGGTCTTCGGCCCCATCGCGATCGCGTACCACGTCAACGGCGTGAGCTCGTTGAACCTCGACGGCGCGATCGCGGCCAGGATCTTCAACGGCGGCATCACCGCATGGAACGATCCCGCGATCCAGGCGCTGAACCCGGGCGTTACGCTGCCCGCTCAGCCGATCCGCGTCGTGTTCCGCAACGACGAGTCCGGCACCACCGACAACTTCCAGCGCTACCTCGACACCGCGTCCAACGGCACCTGGGGCAAGGGCGCCGGGAAGAAGTTCAACGGCGGCGTCGGTGAGGGGGCCAAGGGCAACGACGGCGCCGCGGCCGCCGTGCAGGCCGCCGAGGGGTCGATCACCTACGTCGAATGGTCGTTCGCGCAGGCGCTGCACCTCAACGTGGCCCAGGTGGTCACGTCGGCCGGGCCGGACGCGGTGGCGATCAGCGCGGCGTCGGTGGGCAAGACGATCTCGTCCGCCTTCTTCATCAAGCAGGGCAACGACCTCGCCCTCGACACGATCTCGTTCTACCGGCCCAACCAGCCCGACTCGTACCCGATCGTGCTGGCCACCTACGAGGTGGTGTGCTCGAAGTATCCCGATGCCCAGGCCGCGACGGCCGTGAAGGCGTTCCTGCAGAGCACGATCGGCGGCGTCCAAGTGGGCCTGCCGGACAGCGGCTATGTCCCCATCCCGAACGAGTTCCGGGGACGCCTGTCGGCCGCGATCAACGCGATCTCGTGACGGCGCGTTACGAGTGATGTCTGGGGCAGTAGGCGGCCACGCTGGCGCCGACGAAGAACCCGGCGCGGTAGCCGTCCAGGTTGCTGCTGCTCATCACGTCGTTGGCGACATCGGACTTCTGCCTACCGAGGTCGAGCTCGTCGCACACCTCGTGCGCGGCGATGATCGCGGCCTGCGGCGACGCGAAGTTGATGCCCTTCCCATGGATCGCGCCCAGGAACGCGTTGTCGATCGCGTCGGCCTGTGCGATCGGCGTCAACACCAGCGCGGTGCCCATCAATGCGACACCGAGCAGGGCGGGCCCAAGCGGGCGCGCAAGGCGAATGGTCATGGCTGGCACCTCCTGCGTAGCGGTGCTGACGGCAGCGCCTGCACGATGTACTTTTACCAGATTGAGACGTGCGCCAAACGTGATCGATCGGTATTGGTCGAGTGCCAAAGTTTGGAATTCGATGTGTGGTCACTTTGCGGATACCTGCCGGAAACCGGGGCGCCGGGTGTTCAGCGCTGGCAGGCCGGGCACCAGTAGGTGACCCGGTCGCCGGTGTTGTCGTAGGCGACGGGCGTGCCGCAGCGCCGGCAGCCCTGCCCGCTGCGGCCATACACCCACAGCTGCCGGCCCGCCCGGGTGTCGCCGGTGGTGCAGCGATTCCAGCGGAAGCGGTTGGCCCACAACATGTCCCGGGCCCGCGACACTAGCCGTCGCGGGTCGGCCACCGCGCCCACCGGCGCGGTCGGCAGGTGCCCGCTGAGAAAACACAGTTCGTTGGCGTAGACGTTGCCGATCCCGGCCAGCACCCGCTGGTCCAGCAGCGTCTCGGCGAGCGGCCGCCGCGGGTCGGCCGTGAGGTTCGCGGCGGCCAGGGCGGGGTTCCAGTCTTCGCCCAGCAGGTCGGGCCCCAGGTGTGCGACGGTCTCGGTGTCCTTTTCGCGCTCGAGGATCTCAAGTACGCCGAGGTCGACGCCGACGGCGCGGATGTCACCGGCCTCCAGGATGATCCGGGCCCGGTGGTCCACCCGCGGTGGACGGTCGCCCACCCTCCAGCTGCCGTCCATCTTCATGTGCGAGTGGATGCTGGCTGGCCCGACCCGGATGAAGAGGTGCTTGCCGCGGCTGAGCACCTCGTCGACGGCGTGCCCGCTGAGGTCGACGGTGGCATAACGGGGCACCCGGACGTCGCAGCGCGTCAGGATGCGCCCGGCCAGGTGCTCGCGCAGCTGCGCCGCGGTGTGCCAGACGGTGTCTCCCTCGGGCATGGTCAGCGCAGCCGCAACCCGCGCGGGGTGCGCGCGAAGCCCGCCTCGACCAGCGCGGCCGACACCGGGCCCGGCGCGCCGGGGTGCAGCACCGGCAGCCCGTCGACCCGCTCTACCAAGATCGACGCGACCCGCCGCGCCGCGACCAGGTCGGCCAGCGCCAGCGCGGCGGCCTGGTCGGCCGCGGGATCGGCGGTGAAGGTGAGCAGCGACCGCCCGCCCCGCTCAAGGAACCAGGCCAGCTGCCCGTCCACCAGCACCACCAGCGCGCCGGCCTTGCGGCCCGGCCGGGCCCCGGGGCCGTCGGCGCCCGAGGCGGGCCAGGGCAGCGCCGCGCCGTACGGGTTGGCCGGATCGGCCGCAGCCAGTACCAGCGCTCGGTATTCCGTCCGTTGCGGGTCCTGGAAAGAGCCCGGGTCGTCGCCGTAGCCACGCAGCCGGTCGACGGTCGACGCGACGGCGAACTGCGCGCCGCCCAGCGACTCCACGAAGTAGCCGCGCTGGCATCGGCCGGCGTCCTCGAACGCGCCCAGCACCTTGTACAGGGTGGCGAACCCGCCGGGCACCCCCTCGGCGGCCACGGCGCCCTTGGTCAGCACGCCGTGGCGGCTCATCAGCAGCTCGGCCTGGAAGTGGGCACGCAGGGTGGAGTCCGGCTCCGCGGCCGGCAGCGCCGACCAGCGGCCGGCCACCGTCGGGTCGGTGGTGCGGGCCTGCGCGTGCGCCACGCTGTAGCTGCTCAGGCGCGGCGGGCGGCGCCCCCGATGCGCCGGGGCGGACCGCTTGCGGGCGCCGGCGCCGGCGAGCGTGGCGCGCACCGGCGCGAAGGTGTCGCCGGTGATCCAGCCGGCCCAGATGAGCTCCCACAGCGCGGCCTTGAGCTGCCCCTCGGCCAGACCGTCGGAGGCCAGCTGGCGGAAGAAGTACGCGCCGCCGCCGGCCAGGGTGTCCAGGATCGCCCGGTGGGCGTCGGTGAACTCGATCTCGGCGGGCTGCACCAGCGTCAACGGCGCGGAATCGCTGGTATGCAACGCCACCCAGCCGTCGCTGCCGGAGATCGCCCCGGCGCCCGACCAGGTGACCTCTCCGGTCGCCAGCAGCTCGTCGAGCATGGCCGGCGCGTAATCGCGGACGCGGGGGGCCAGCACCAGCGACTCGAGCGCGGAGGCCGGTATCCGCACGCCCGCGAGCTGGTCCACGACCGACGCCAGCCGGTCCACCCCGGCCGGACCGGAGTCCGGCGTGCCGACCTGCTGCCAAGCCGGCAGGAACCGGGCATAGGCGGCGGTGCTGACCGGCTCGACCTGGGCCCGCAGCGCGGCCAGCGAACGTCGCCGCAGCATGCGCAGAACGTCGGCGTCGCACCACTGCTCGGTGCCGGCGCCGGTGTGGCCGTCGGAGGGGACCGTCGGGACCACGAAGTCGCCGCGCACCACGCGGCCGTCGGCCGCCAGCCGGCCCAGCACGTCGGCGGTGACCCGCAGCCCCAGCCCGAAACGGGTCGCGGCCTCTGCCGTCGTGAACGGGGTGCGGGTGCGCGCGTAGCGGCCCAGCAGCTCGCCCAGCGGGTCTGCGACCTCCTCGGTGAAGCTGGCCGGAACGCCGACCGGGACGGCCACCCCGACCCCGTCGCGCAGCCGGCCGATGTCCTCGATGGCCACCCACCAGGTGCGGCCCGCAAACGACACCGTCAGCGCGCGCCGCGCGGTCCGCAGGCCCTCCAGCCAGCCGCCCACATCATCGGCGCTGGCCCGCGCCGCGAT